>NZ_LN889782.1:1214769-1514769 GCF_900009145.1 Planktothrix tepida PCC 9214 | reverse complement strand
TCCGGTACACAAAAATTATCTGATGGGGCTGCAATTAATATTTTATCTCCTAATTCTGCACCCAATGCCACAGGTCAACATTAAAAAGTAGTAATCACCGATAACTGATAACTGATAACTGATAACTGATATTATGTTTACTAATTTTTTTATTAAAAGGCCTGTTTTTGCTTCGGTTTGTTCGTTGCTGATTATTATTTTAGGAATCGTGGGTTATACTCGCCTTCCCGTGCAGGAATATCCTAAAATTGATCCGCCCATTGTTACCGTGACAACGAGCTATCCAGGGGCGAGTCCACAGGTAGTGGAAACGGAAGTTACGGAAATTTTAGAAGCACAAATTAACGGCATTGCTGGCATTAAAACATTAACCTCCAGTAGTCGAGAAGGAAGTAGTTCTATTTCGGTTCAATTTGAATTAAATCGAGATTTAGAAGTCGCCGCCCAAGAAGTGAGAAGTCGGGTAGCCAGAGGGGCCAGAAACTTACCCGATGAAGTCGATGAACCTGTAGTAGAAAAGCGATCAGGAGATGATGAAAGAATTTTATGGATTGCCTTTTTTGCTAAAACTTTATCTCCTTTAGAGTTAAGTAATTACGCAGATCTTTATATTAAAAATGCTTTAGAAACTGTTGATGGAGTTAACAGTATTTCGATTTCAGGAGAACGTCGCTATGCCATGCGATTATGGTTAGATCCGGTACAAATGGCAGCCCGTCAAATTACCGCTTTAGACGTTGAACAAGCCTTAAGAAGACAAAACGTTGAAATTCCCAGTGGCCGAATTGAAGGAAAAGAAACGGAATATCCAGTGAGAACTTTAGGTCGTTTACAAACTCCCCAAGATTATGAAGACTTAATTATTAAACGCAATGAGAATGGAGCGCAAATTAGAATTCGAGACATTGGACGGGCGGAAATTGGGGCAGAAGATGATCGAGTTATTGCCCGTTTTAAGGGAACTCCTGCTGTTTCATTAGGAATTAGTAAACTTTCTGATGCGAATTTAATAGAAGTAGCCCATGGGATTAAAGCAAAATTAGCCGAATTAGAAAAAAGTTTCCCCGAAGGAGTCAGTTATCAAATTGCCGTGGATTATTCTGAGTTTGTAGAACTGGCGATTGAAGAAGTTTGGATTAGTTTGTTAATTTCGATTGGACTGGTAGTTTTAATTATCTTTTTATTCTTGAGAAATTGGAGAGCAACTTTAATTCCAGCGATTACCATTCCCATTTCTTTAATTGGTGCATTTAGTGTCATGTTTTTCCTGGGATTTTCCATTAATACCTTAACCCTATTTGCCTTAACCTTAGCAACGGGTTTAGTCGTAGATGATACGATTGTGGTCTTAGAAAATATCATCCGTTATATGGAAGAAAAACGGCTCGAACCTTTTCCTGCGACCTTTGCAGCCGTCGGAGAAGTGGTGTTTGCGGTGATTGCAACCACAGTTGTTTTAGTTGCGGTATTTGTCCCCGTTGCCTTTGCGGGTGGAACCAGTGGACGATTATTTAATGAATTTGCTTTAACTTTAGCAGCTTCTGTTGTTTTTTCAAGTATTGTTGCCTTAACCTTAGCCCCTCCCCTTTCTGCCCGTTTATTACGTCATGAAACCCAGCGTAGGGGATTGATGAAACTCCTAGCTTTACCCTTGGATTTATTTGAATGGGTTTTGAATAAAATTACTAGCATTTATGCTTGGACTCTCCGAGTATTAATGGGATTGAAACCGATTCTAATTTTAGGATTTATTGCGTCTTTAGGATTAACAGTTTGGTTATTCTTACAATTACCTCAAGGGTTTTTACCCACTGAAGATCGAGGTCGAATTTTTACTCCAATTACGGCTCCAGAAGGGGTTAGTTTAAACTATACAAATCGCGTAGTACAGCAGGTTGAAAAAATCTTCAGCCAAGTACCCGAAGTTGAAAGTTACTTTGCCATTGCTGGTTCTAGCCGAGGGGCAGCCCAAGCCAATACAGGATTTTCTTTTGCCCGTTTAATTCCTTGGTCTGAACGGACAAAACCAGAACAATCTCAACAATCTCTGGTTAAGCAATTATTAGGTAAATTTTCAACAATTACTGATGCTTTAGTCTTCCCCACTAATCCGGGGGGATTACCTGGAGGAGGTCAAGGTCAACCGATACAATTTGTTTTACAAGGCAATGATTTAGAACAATTAGCCCAAGTGTCCCAAGACTTTGTAATTCGGGCGCGAGATTTACCTGAATTAGTCAATATTGACACCAATTTAAAACTCAATAAACCGGAATTAACCCTAACGGTTGATCGTTCCCAAGCCGGAAATTTAGGGGTTTCGGTACAGGATATAGCTCGAACCTTACAAATTTTAGTCGGCGGTCAAGAAATTACGAATTTTAATCAGGGAAATCAACGTTATGAAGTTGTGGTTCGATCCGATGAAAAGTATCGAGCGAATCCCGAAGATTTAAAGGAATTATATGTGCGTTCCCAACAGGGAGAAATGATTGCTTTAAGTAATTTAGTCACGATTTCAACGGCCACAACACCGCCTCAAATCAGCCACTTTAATCGCTTTCGCTCAGCAACTTTAGAAGGCAGTCCTGCACCAGGAGTGAGTTTAGGAGCAGCGTTAAAGGCATTAGAAAATTTAGCGAAAGAAATTTTACCTCCGGGAATGCAAACGGCTTACTCTGGAGAATCTTTAGAATTTCGAGAAGCGGGTCAAGCCACTAACTTTATTTTTGCTCTCGCCTTAATCTTTATTTTCCTCACCTTAGCTGCCCAATTTGAAAGTTATATTGACCCCATTATTATTTTATTAGCCGTCCCTTTGTCGTTATTAGGCGCATTTGGAGCTTTATGGATTGCACAATTAGACTTAAATGCTTATAGTCGGATTGGGTTAATTATGTTAATTGGATTAGCCACTAAAAACTCAATTTTAATTGTAGAATTTGCCAACCAACTCCGAGAACAGGGGTTATCCATTCAAAAAGCAGCCTTAGAAGCTTGTCGGTTACGATTTCGACCGATTATGATGACAGCTTTATCGACCATTTTAGGGGTTTTACCTTTGGCGTTTGCGACAGGGGCAGGGGCGGGGAGCCGAGTAGCAATTGGAATGGCTGTGATGGGGGGAATGTTTGTCTCAACGTTTCTGAGTTTATATATTATTCCGGTTTTTTATGTCATTGCCACAAGTCTGCAATCCCGCTTGATGGGACATAATTCTCAACCCCAAGATTGGGAAAATGTCACCTTGAATACAGACAGGGGATCTTATTCTAATGGAAATGGGAGTAGCAATGGAAACGGTAAGGTTCAGTCTGTTATCTATTCTGGGGATCACTCAACAAAATCTTCACACAGTTCGGATAAAACCCGAAATTTATAAAGAAATTGTGTTGATGATTCTGACAACTTTTCCCTTGTTGCAACTGAGTTAATAAGTGTATAATATAGTTAACATAACTTAATTCATAAATTGTTAAGTTATGATGATTTGATAACATCACAAGATTAATCATTGCCATCAAGGTTGTAGAGAACCATCAGGACAAATCTATCTAAAGTCATAGATGACGTTTCTGATTTCTAATTGGGCTTGGGACTCTTTCCCTTTCCCTCTCCTTCTCCCTTACCCTTAACTGAAAAGTTAAGAAATTTGAAAACAGTCCTTTAAAACCTCACTTTAATAAAACACCATGCAAACAGTACACTTGCCTGTAGATTCCCTTAAGACTGAAATTTTATGTAGTTATAAAAACCCCACTAGACAGGTGCAAATTCTTCGTTTGCAAAGTACAATTCGGGGTTATTTTGAACGGGTTGTTTTTCCTGGAGAATATTGCATATTTGTGGGCGAATCTCACACAGATTTAGAAGTTTATTCCAGTGGAGATCCGACCCGAATTGAACTTGAAAAAATCCCTTGTAATTCCTTAAAAGTTGAAGAAACTGAATAACGTTTTTCCTTCTTAGTGAGGCGTTTACGCCTCAATATCTTACTTAAAGATAAAGATGAGGCGTGAACACCTCACTACGAAGGAAAAAGGGTTAATAATTACAATAGTTGGTATTTTGAGCGAGCAAATTGATATAATTTCCGCCAGATCAAACGGTTTGTTAAGACGACTAATAACGACATCACACCCGTAGAAGCAAATAATAAAGGATAGTTCCCTGTTTCTGTGGCTTTAGAAATCAGAGATCCTAATCCGGGAGTGGTTAAGGTTTGATTTTGAAACTGAACATATTCACTGACAATACTAGCATTCCATGCCCCACCAACAGCCGTAATCATGCCTGTAATTAAATAGGGAAAAATTCCGGGTAAAATTACTGTTTTCCATCGGTATATTAACGAAAGTTTATAAATATTAGCGGCTTCAAATAATTCTGAGGGAATAGCCTGCGCCCCTGCAATCACATTAAATAAGATATACCACATTGTTCCTAACATCATCAGTGCTACTGAACCAATTTGTAATCCTCCTCCTAAACGAGCTAAAAATAGTAATAAGACCGGAAATAATGCCGTTGCTGGAACAGATGCCGCAATTTGAACTAAGGGTTGTAAACTTTGGGCTAGTCGAGGATTTCGACCAATGGCAACTCCCACAGGTACAGTCCATAATAAAGATAAACATAAGGCAATCACAACCCGTAAAGCGGTTAAAATAGCACCTGTAATCACTTGCTTCCAGTCTTGAAACTCTAATTTTTGTAATAAAATAACTCCTTCCCAAGTTCCCCATAAAATCATAAATCCAAACCCGGTTAAGAATAGATCAGTCCCCCAATTTGGATAGGATTTTGAGGGTAAAACGGCGGTAAGATGAAGATCAGTTTTTCCGATAGTCTGACTCATTTTTTCTGACCAAAGCTGACTAAAGCGTTCAGTTAAAATTCTCCAAGTTGGGGAACGTCGCAGGAAATCTAATACAATGGATTGAGGAACATTTTGGGATTCAACCATTTCTAACTTAAATTTTTCTGCCCAAGCAATTAATGGCTTCCAGACCAAAAAATCCAGAATAATAATAATTCCAATTAAAACCCCTAATCCCCAAGCAATAGAGATGAAATCACCTTGATCAGAAGCTTGAGCTAAAAATGATCCTAAACCCGGAAGGCGGAAACTGTGAGTCCCTAATGTAAAGGATTCAATTGCCATCAAAAAAAACCATCCCCCAGCAACGGACATCACACTATTCCAAACTAATCCTAAGATTCCCGAAGGTAATTCTACTGACCAAAACCGTTGCCAAGCATTGAGATGATAGACCGTAGCAACTTCTAATAATTCTTTAGGAATACTCGACAAAGATTGATAAAAACTAAAAACTAAATTCCAAGTCATCCCCGTAAAAATTAACAGAATAGCAGCTAATTCAACTCCGATTCTTTGACCTGGGAATAAGGAAATTAAAGCGAGTACAACCCCCGGTAAAAAAGATAAAACGGGAATCGATTGTAAAATATCTAAAAGGGGAATTAAGATTTTAGCAGCCAAGGAAGAACGATAAGCAGAATAGGCATAAACTAAACTAAAAATTAAGGATAAAAAATAAGCACATCCCATTCTTAATAAGGTTTGAGCAGTATAACTGGGAAGTTGCTCTAAATGGGTGGAGATTCTGACATCCGGTTTATAATCTCCTACAAATTGGGAAGCGGTGCGAACAATGACTAATAAGATGGTAATAACTACTAGAATTAATAAACCATCTTGCCAGGTCAAGCGAGAACGATCTAAGGTTTGATTTTTAGGAGTAAGAGATCTCGTCATATTGTTTATCCCTCCGGTGTTATTGAACTAAAATCAGATGTTTCTAAAAAGATTTCCCCACTGGGTTCATCATAGGCATAAAGTTCTGCATAACGTCCCCAGTCAATCGCTGTATTTAACTGTCTTTGAGCTTCTTTAGGGCTAAAATGATTATTCAAAATATCTAACACTAAATCTTCAGGAATCCGATGATTTTGTTTCGAGTGACATAGGTTGTAAATTTGTTGAACGAGCCGAATATGTTGAAGTAATTGTTGACGAATAATTTGTTTGCGCTGGTCAATATTTCCCTGAATAAACTCTAGGGCAATGGGTTTCAGGTTCAAATCTCCTTCTCGAATTGCGATTAAATCCATAAATTTTGCTGCTTCTACAATGGGGAGTAAATCATCAACTTCCAGTTGTAGTTCTTGCCCTAAACGATATAAATCAGGATTTTGTCGGTCTTCTAAAAGTTCTAATAAACCCGCAATAGAACCAATACGCACATAGGGTAAAGATTGATATTTATTCGGAGTATTATTAGGGGCTGTGGTGAGGCTTATTTGAGATTCTAAGGTTTCTAAATCGGGATTAGTTAGAATTTTATAAACCTGATCAACTAAGGCTTGAAAACTGGCACTTTTACGATCTCGATAATGATTTAATTTAATCGGTAAATTCGCCCGAATTCGCCCTGGATTTCGACCTAAAACAATAACACGATCTGCTAAGGTAATCGCTTCTTCAATCCCGTGCGTTACAATTAAAATAGCCTCGGTCGGAATGCGTTTTTCTAACCATAAATCTAAAAGTTCAATTCGCAAGTTTTCTGCGGTTAAAACATCTAAAGCCGAGAACGGTTCATCCATACACAATAACTCCGGTTCAACCGCTAAAGCTCTAGCAAACCCAACTCGTTGCCGCATTCCCCCGGATAGTTCCTTTGGATAAGCATTTTCAAATCCATCTAACCCAATAATATCTATCATTTTTAGGGCTTTTTGTCGTCGCCAATCTAGCGGAAATCCCCTGGCTTTTAATCCTAATTCAACATTTTCTAAAACCGTTAACCAAGGGTAAAGGGCAAAGCTTTGAAATACAATTGCTACCCCTGGATTAATACCCATTAAAGGTTTTCCATGACAAATAACTTGTCCCTGGGTGGGAGAAATTAAGCCAGCAATCATTCGCATTAATGTTGATTTTCCTGAACCCGAAGGCCCTAATAAAGCGATGATTTCACCTCGGCGCAATTCTAAGTTAATGTTATTAAGAATTGGAATTTGCTGTCCATTGGGCTGTTGATAGGATTTACCAACGTCTTTGAGAATCATCAAAGGTGCTATTTTGGAATCACTCATATTTCAAGAATTCCTGTTCAATTTGCTTCTATTGTGCCATTTTTGTTGACCTGAGAGTCATCTTAACAGAAATTATAATCCTTTAAAATATTTTTCAAGTTTAAATCAAGTTTAAATAATAAAAACTCAATTTTTTTATAATAAGACCTTCACTCAACAGGAATTTTTAGCTACAATATCATATAAACTTGTATTTTTTGGGGATAATGCTGACTGCGGGAACTCTACTTAACCGTCGGTTTCGACTCAAACGCCAACTCAATGAGAATCCTGTTCGCCAAACTTGGTTAGCAGATGACTTAATGCTGAAGGATAAAGCCGTTGTCAAATTATTGGCGTTGGGAGGTTCAATGCAATGGGAAGATTTAAAATTATTAGAACGTGAAGCCCAAATTTTAAAACAATTAAATCATCCTCGCTTAGTTAAATATCGAGATTATTTTTCCCTGGATGATCAGAATGTCTGGTTTGCTTTAGTGACCGCATATATTCCCGGTTCCTCCTTAAAAGAGAAATTAGAAGGAAATCATCGCTTTACCCAACAACAACTCTACTGGATAGCTTTTGAAGTCTTAGAAATTTTAAATTATTTACATCAACTTCATCCGCCGGTATTGCATCGAGATCTTAAACCGAGTAATTTAATTTGGGGAGAAGATCATCATATTTATTTAATTGATTTAGGCGCAGTTCAACTTCAACCTAGAACTCCAGGGTCAACCTTTACTGTTGTTGGAACCTTTGGTTATACTCCCATTGAACAATTTGGAGGTTTAGCGGTTCCTGCTTCCGATTTATATGCGCTAGGAGCCACATTAATTCATCTGTTAACCGGAATTCCTCCAGCCGAATTACCCCAAGAAAACTTTAAAATGAAGTTTAACGGGGACATCCTAGATCCCGCCTTTCAAAAGTGGTTAGAAACCTTAATAGAACCCGCAGTAACCTCTCGGTTTTCCTCAACTCAAGTGGCTTTATATGCTTTAAATTATAAACCTAAATTTCCTTCAAAAACTAACTCTGAACCTTCTATCCAGTTATCTCAATCTTCCAACGAATTTAACGTTAATATTCCCTCTCAGTTTTCCTTACAATATATTTCTCCCCTTCAGAAAATTTTAGGCAATCCGATTCAGGGCATTAAAAGAGGGTTACAATTCATTCCGGGAGCTATGCCTATTAAAATATTAGGTTTAAGCGCGATCGCTGCTTTAATCACTTCCCCCCTGTATAGAGTTATAGAACCCTCTATCTTTACAGAAATTAATTCAAGTTTAATCATTCTATTTTATTTAACATTATTGGGAATTCCTGTAACTCTAGGATTATTAATTTATAAAGCTTTTTTGGATTATAAACCTTTTGAAAAAGTTCAACTTAATTTTAAAAACAAAAAATTTAATATCTTTTGGTATTCCTATTTCCCCATTCATAAGCAAGGAGATATTTCCCAAATCCAACAAATTAATTTAATTAGAACAACCGATGATAAAGGTAATTATTATCCGAGTTTGGAAATCGTTACTCAGGAACCGAATATTTTCTTTTTATCCCGTCGCAAAACCTATCGTTTTGGACATCAATTACCCGAAGAAGAATTAAACTGGTTAAAACAAGAATTGCAAAAATGGCTTGCTTCTCAATCCAATCTCCACTAGACTGAATTCATCTTATTAAGCAATGTAGGATATTTAATTTTATGGGATGGTTTGAACGTATTTTTGGCACCCTTACCGGTGAAGTTCCCAGTAAACCGTCTAACGATACGGTACAACAAGCCGCAGCCAATACTTCCCTTCCTCCAGAACGTATTGGAATTGCGGGAGAATATGACGAAAGCGGTCTGGCGAAACGGGTTGTCTTAGCCTTTGACGAAGATCCTGAACTCGATGATATTGGTTCCTTGTGGGTCGCTCAAAAAGGGGGAACCGTTATTCTCAAAGGAAAAGTTCCCAGCCCAGGTTTTCTGGAAAAAGCCGTCAATATTGCCCAATTCCAACCCGGAGCCCTTAGCGTCGATACCTCTCAAGTCACCATTGGCTAGGAATATTAACCGTTGACTTCCCCTGCTCCTCCGCCCTCCTAATTTATCCTGAAACTTTCATAAATTTTTGTTAAGTTTGCTCATCTGACCTGAAAAAGTGTAACAATGAATACAGAAATAAAAAAATCGTTTAAAATTTGTCTTTGAGATCTCATCCCTCTTTAAAACTAAGGTCAGGAGAAACAGATATGAAACTCACCTATCGTGGCAATCAGTATGATGCCTCTTTTCCCCCGGTTGATGTGGTGGAAAGCGAACTAACAGGTAAATATCGGGGTCAAGGTGTACAGTTTAGCTATCCTCGCCATATTCCTGTGCCTCAAACCCCTCAGCCCCTAAAATATCGGGGTGTTTCCTACAGCAAAACAGAACCAGAACATCCCTTCAAGGAAGTTACCCCTTTAACCCCCACCGAAATTAAGCCTGTAGAAGCACGACAAGGTACAACACTGCGGTTAGTGACGTTTGAGAAAGCTCTCGACGAAAACTTAGCCAAAGTTCACTCCGATCATCTATGCCGTTTATTAGAGCGGCGACGTCAAGCGGCGGCTGAACGGGGCGATCTGAATCTCTTGCGCCTGTTAGACTTAGAAGCAAAAGAAATTGCCTGCTAAGGAAATCAAGATCTAGTCGTGCCTAAAGGTTCTCATAAACCAGCTAGTCCCAAAAAACTTAGGAATATTGCTCGCTTGCTCTAAAATTGTTTCTGGACTTGTAGACAGAAAAGAAGCCTTATGTCCGTTCTTCGTAATTTGATGGCTGTGGGAGTGAGTGGAGCAATTACATTAATCAATGTGGGGCCAGGAACGGCTGTTCCTTCCCCCATTGAATCTCAAGATAATTCGTCCAACTCAAACACAACTCAATCCCAAGAGTTTAAACAAAATCCTCAAGACTCTTATCCTACGGCTCCTATAGAACCAGAAGCCAACCTTGAGTCCTTATCTCCAAAGGCGACTGATTCCCCGGAGAAGACTTCTGATGCTGTACCGTTAGATCTCAATTTAGACAAAAACCCTCAAAAGGGACAACAGATTTCTGTCTCTACATCTGAACTTCCCTATCAAAACCACCACCGAACAAGCGTTTCCCCATCTATGGAATCAAGGGTTGCTGATCAGGGGTCTTTACCTTTAGAAATCCTAACCTCAACATTTAAGCAAAATCCGACAAAATCTCAACCTGTAGCTGCTTCAAGCCATCGCTTGATCGAGAATTTCGCGACACCGAAATCCTCTGGGGGATCCGAATCACCCGCCCCAGTTTTTAAACAAAATCCTACAAAAACCCCTCAACAGCCTGTTTCACCCTCGACGGTATCGACTGTTGCTCATGCAACTTCAGAACAACCTTCTGTGACGCAACCGAGTACAACCTTGACGTCCAACACAACCGGATCAGGAGACAGTGTACAGACCCAAACCCCTAGTCAAACCCCTAATTTTAACTTACCCCATCCCTTAAGAAATAATTCCTTATCAGCAGAAAGTAACCTGCCGTTACAGGTGGAAACCGCATTACCCAATCCCTCTACCCAGGCTGCAACCCTGACTTCTCCTTTATTACCTTCAAGTGATAGAGAAAGACAATCTCAACCCACTCAACTGGCTCAAGTCAGTACCCCTGCCTTGACAGTTCCTGACCTTACCCCCCCGACAACACCCTTTCCGCCACCGACGCCCAACGGAACGTTACAAACCAATCCCCCGGCCATTCTGTTTCCGAGTCCCAATCCCTTGTATAGGCCTACCTTACCCGATCAAGTTAATATTGAGGAAACCGTTCCGGTGACGTTACAACAAGCGATTGATTTAGCAATTCGCAATAATGAAAATGTCAGCATTGCCCAACTACAAGTCGAACAAAACTTGGCAGCTTTGAGGGAAAATCAAGCCGATTTATATCCAAGTTTGATCTTTCGTTCCAGTTTTGGTCGGACTGTTTCTGCACTGCAAGACTTACAAGTTCGAGCTAGGAACCGCGCTATCCGAGTTCAGCGTTTTAATAATCCTGAACAGGCTGATCAATTGCCGTTTCAGACTTTTTATGGAACCTATTCCTTTGATAATTCCCTGCAATTGCAGTATGACTTAGGGATAAATGGATTGAGAGGTTCCAGAATTCGGGCTTCAGAAGAACAGTTACGCATTTTTGAGTTAAGGTTAGAAACGGCCATAGAAGAAGTTCGATTTGATGTGGCTCGTGCCTATTACAATCTACAAGAAGCCGATGCTGCTGTTGAAATTCAAGCGGCTGCGGTACGGAACTCCCAGAAGAGTTTAGAGGATGCAGAAGCCTTGGAACGGGCGGGTGTGGGAACCCGTTTTGAAGTGTTGCAAGCTCGTGTTACCCTGGCAAATGCCCAACAGGATCTGACCAATTCACGGCGAAATCAACTGCAAAGTCGGCGAGAATTAGCAGCGATTTTGAATATTGATGAAAATTCAAATTTATTAGCCGCTGATCCGATTGCTTTGGCGGGAGCTTGGGATTTAACCCTAGAAGATACCATTGTTCAAGCCTACAATAATCGGGCTGAATTAGAAGAACAGTTAGCGGAACGCGATCGCGCTCAACAGTTACGACGAGCCGCCTTAGCTGCTACCCGGCCTAATGTTACCCTAGCCGCGAGTTATAACGTTTTGGGATTTATTAATGATGATCCGAGTTATACCGCTAACCAAGGTTGGGCCGACGGTTATGAAGCTCAAGTTCAGTTTTCTTGGAATTTCTTTGATGGGGGTGCAGCCAAAGCTCAGGCTAGACAGAGGGAGTTAGATATTGGCATCGCTGACGAACGTTTTGATCAATTACTCAATCAAATTCGTTTAGATGTGGAACGAGCTTACTATGACCTACAAGCCAACTTTGATAATATTCAAACCGCTAGTTTAGGGGTGGAAGAAGCAACGGAAGCTTTACGTTTAGCTCGTTTACGCTTTCAAGCTGGGGTGGGAACTCAGTTAGAAGTGATTAACCAGGAAACGGACTTAACCCGCGCTCAAAACCGACTCCTCAACGCCATTATTGGCTATAACCGTGCTCTGTCCTCCTTACAACGAGCCGTCAGCAACCTTCCGGGTAATATTCTGTCAGATTATCCGCTTTAGTTATTCGTTAACGGTTAACGGATAACTGACAACCCATTTGTTAACATTCTGTAATAATTTAGAGAGAGGTTATGTTCATTAAGCTAGGACATTGCAATTGAAATGGCTAATATCAAATTCGTGAATGAAAATCAGGACGTGATCGCAGCCGATGGGGCTAACTTAAGACTTAAAGCCCTAGAAAACCGCATAGACTTATATACCTTCACTGGCAAAATGATGAACTGTGGGGGTTATGGTCAGTGTGGCACTTGTATTGTGGAAATTGTAGAAGGGATGGACAATGTTTCTCCGCGCACAGACGCAGAAGAACGCATTCTTAGGAAAAAACCGGATACCTATCGATTAGCTTGTCAAGCGATTGTTAATGGCCCCATTAGCGTGAAAACAAAACCGCAAAAGCGAAAGTAAATCATAGGGGGATAGGAAATCAGGGAATGGGAAAGTTAATCAGAAAAAAGGAGTGTTCAACAGTCAACAGCTAACGATGACTAAAACCAAATTACTAATAATTGGATGGCGGGAATGGGTGGCGTTGCCAGATTTGGGGATTGGAAAAATTAAAGCCAAAATTGATACAGGTGCACGTTCATCGAGTTTGCACGCTTTTGATATTCAGATTGTAGAGACCCCTGGCGAACCTTCTCCGGGTAAACGACGGGTTCGGTTTAAGGTACATCCCATCCAACGGGATACCATCAATACGGTGAGTGCTGAAGTGGACTTACTGGAATACCGTCCCGTCCGTAATTCGGGCGGACAGACGGAATTACGCCCTGTGATTTTAACGGATATTGAACTGATGGGAAAACGATGGTTAATGGAATTAACTTTAACAAATCGAGATGCTATGGGATTTCGGATGTTATTAGGAAGGCAAGCCCTTAAAGGACGGTTTTTAATTGCTTGTCATCAATCCTTTTTAAGTGATTCTCAATAACATAAAAAACGCAGCAGCCAAGACTAATTTTTTGTTATGAAAATTGCGATCTTATCCCAAGATAGTTCCCTGTATTCGACTAGAAGACTTAGACAAGCTGGGGAACAACGGGGTCATGAGATACAGATTATTGATTATTTAAGATGTCATATTTCGCTTAATTCTAAAAATCCTGCAATTATTTACGAAGGAAAACCTTTAGGAAAATTTGATGCAGTTATTCCTCGAATTGGGGCATCAAAAACCTTTTATGGAACCGTAATTGTCCGTCAATTTGAACTAATGGGAATGTTTACCTTAAATCAATCCCAAGGTATTACTCGTTCCCGTGATAAATTGAATGCGTTGCAAGCATTAGCCCAGGAAGGAGTTAAATTACCGAAAACCGGATTTGCAACGTCTTTAAAAGATATTGATAGTTTAATTAACCTGGTTGGAGGAGCACCTTTAATTATTAAATTGTTAGAAGGAACTCAAGGAATGGGAGTAATTTTAGCGGATACTTATCAATCTGCTAAATCAATTATTGAAGCGTTCCAAGGATTAAATATTGATATTTTAGTTCAGGAATTTATTCATGAGGCAGAGGGTTCTGATTTGCGCTGTTTTGTGATTGGAGATAAAGTGATTGCAGCCATGAAACGCTTGAGTAACCCTGGAGAATTTCGGGCTAATTTGCATCGAGGTGGGAAAGCAGAAAATGTTAAATTAACGACCGAAGAACGCAATATGGCTATTAAATCAGCAAAAGTGATGGGATTAAAAGTAGCAGGAGTCGATATGATTCGATCTGATAAAGGCCCTTTGGTTTTAGAAGTTAATTCATCCCCCGGACTTGAAGGCATTGAGATGATTACTGGAATTGATGTATCGGATAAAATTATTGAATTTCTGGAAAAAAATGTAATGATAGGAGGGAATCGGGAACACTTCGACAAGCTCAGTGCTTCCCAGGAAATCGGGAACAGAAAAAAAAAGAAGAACACACCCCCAGGGTTTGAGCATTAGTTATATAATATAATCATTTAAACTTGATATAAAATAGTCAAAAGTATTAACCCTATAGCAAGATTGCCCATTCGTAATTCGTAATTCGTAATTCGTAATTCGTAATTCGTAATTCGTAATTCGTAATTCGTAATTCGTAATTCCCTGTTACCTCTTTCAATAATGGAGATAAACCCAATGGCACTAACCGCTCAACAAATCGCAGATTTAATGCCAGATACCAGTCAACTAGAAAGTGATGAACCGGAGATGGAAAGTTCTTTACATTATTTACAATTAGCCTTGTTAGTCGCTGGTTTAGATTGGCTCTGGCGAGATCGAGAAGATTATTTTATTGGAGCTAATTTAACCATCTATTATAGTCAACAACAACTCAAAAATCGAGAATTCAGAGGGCTGGATTTTTTTGTAGCTAAAAATACGGTTAAACGTCCTCGTCGGTCTTGGGTCGTTTGGCAAGAAGATGGGAAATATCCTGATATTATTATCGAATTACTGTCAGATTCTACCGCTAAAGTTGATCGACAAGAAAAGAAAAACCTATATCAAAATCGGTTTAGAACCCCAGAATATTTCTGGTTTTCTCCAGAAGATTTAGAGTTAGCAGGATTTCGCTTAAGCGGTGAAGAATATCAACCGATTTTAATGAATGAATCAGGGTTATTATGGAGTCATGTATTAGGGTTATATTTGGGAATTTATAACAATCAATTGCGTTATTTTAGTCCAGAAGGTGAATTAATTCCCACTCCAGAAGAAGCTGCACTCCAAGCTCAAACCTTAGCGGAAACCGAACGTCAACGGGCTGAAACCGAACGTCAACGGGCCGAACGTTTAGCCGAACAACTCAGAGCATTAGGAATTAATCCCGACTAAGTGGGTTGGACTATGGTGATCTCAAAATCTCCAAAATTCTGATTAATTCCTGATTCTTTATTAATCTAATATGAAATCCTGAAATCGGTGCTACTTATGCTCCCTAAACCCCTAGAGACGTTGCATCGGTAGAGACGTTGCATCGGTAGAGACGCGCCATCGGTAGAGACGCGCCATCGGTAGAGACGCGCCATCGGTAGAGACGCGCCATCGGTAGAGACGCGCCATGGCGCGTCTCTACACAATACGGATGTGTAGCAAACATTTAAAGATGGAATATAAGTTGCTTGTTATTAGCTTAGGAGGGTTCAAAATCATAAGATTTGTAACTAGCAACTTGTGTTATTACTTTAATGTTATTATTAACTAATAACAGGTAATCCTATCTCCACATCTGATCTCTTTTACTGTTTTCTCCTGTTAATCATAGGGGACAACTTGCCCAATAAATTTGTCCTACGAGATCATCCTGTGGATGATATCAATTTGGTTTTTATTGTTTGCCTGTCGTACCCAAAATCAACCAGTGCTAACAATGAATGAAGGAGTAAGAAGATGTCTAGTTTTACAACGCTTCAATTGACTAATAATAACGCTGATGATGAGCGTCCTAGTCTTTCAGACAATCAGGTTGCTTGGCATCAGTGGGATGGGTCTGCCTATCAAATCTATTATCATGATGGTGCTAATAGTATTCCCTTGACTAATAGTTATTTTAGCAATGAAAATGCAGAAATTTCAGGTAATAATATCGTCTGGTACTCCGGGGGATTATCTGGAGTTTCAAGTATTTACTTATATAATGGCAGCACCACAATTGAATTGAGTGATAATTCGTATAACACAAATTATAACGGCAATCCTCAAATATCTGGTAATAATGTCGTCTGGCCAAGCGGCAATGAAATTTATCTTTACAATGGGGCTAATGTCATTCAACTGCCTAAGAATGACTCTGAGGAACTCAATATATATAAAGAAGTACGTGATCCCAGAATATCAGGTAATAATGTCATTTGGTCTGGTTGGGATGGGACTGATTATGAAATTTATCTTTACAATGGGGTTAATACCACTCAACTGACTAATAATGACTATGAAGAACTAGAACCCGAAATATCAGGAAATAATGTCGTTTGGTTTGGTTGGGATGGAAATGATTATGAAGTTTATCTTTACAATGGAATTAATACCACTCAATTAACCAATAATACTGAGGGTGATGATTCTCCCCAAATATCAGGAAATAATGTCGTTTGGAATGGTTGGGATGGGACTGATTATGAAATTTATCTTTATAATGGGATTAATACCGTTCAATTAACCAATAATACTGAGGCTGATGAGTATCCTAAAATATCAGGCAATAATATTGTTTGGGAGACTTTTGATGGAAATGATTATGAAATTTACGCTTACGATGGCAGTAGTATCCTCCAGTTAACGAATAATAATTCTGAGGATAAGAACTATGATATTTCTGGCAATAATATCATCTGGCAAGGTTCGGATGGTAACGATTGGGAAATTTATAAAGCGACCCTATCTTCAAATATTACCCCAACCCCAACTCCAACCCCAAATACAAACGATACAATTTATGGAACGGCTGGAAATGATCCGATTAGCGTCGGAATTGGGGATGATTTAGTCTTTGGAAATAGCGGTAATGATGGGATTAATGGGGAGCAAGGTAATGATACCTTATTTGGCAATCAAAATGATGATCAACTCAATGGAGGTGATGATCAAGATCTCCTCTATGGCGGTCAAGACAATGATAACCTCTCCGGGGGTTTGGGTCAGGATCAAATTTTTGGGAACAAAGGCAATGACAACCTAGAAGGCAATGAAGGGAATGATAATCTGTATGGAGGTCAAGACAATGATAACCTGTCCGGTGGTGCGGATAATGACCTGTTATCGGGAGATAATGGGGATGATACCTTGACCGGAGGTGTCGGTGCAGACCAGTTCTATATGGCCGCTAGTTCAGGTAATGATGTGATGACTGACTTTATCCCTGGAGAAGATTTGATCGTCTTAACCGGAGGATTAAGCTTTGAACAGTTAACCTTAGGTCAAGATAATACCAATACTTTAATTAAATTAGCTTCAACTCAACAAGTATTGGCTCAATTATTAGGAGTTAATTCGACTCAAATTAACGCTAACAATTTCTTACTGGGTTAACACCGAATCAGGGATCAGTTTGTTAATCATAACCTTTCCGGGGCTTTGGGTGAGGATCAACTCTTGGGGAACAAAGACAAGGACAACCTAGAGGGCCATCAGGGGAATCAGACTCCAAACCTCCACTACATACAAAGTTTCTACAGAAGTATTTCTGCCTGGATAGAAGCCGAAGATGAGAAAGGCGGGTTATAATTTGTTACGGAGTGCGAGACGTTCCTGCCAAAGTTTAGGTTTAAACACCGAAACGTAAGCAGGGAGATAGGTTCAGACAATTGGTAATTGATGCTAAATCAATAGTAAATCCAATTAAATCTATCTTAACTTTGAAAATGTGACCTTAAAGGAAGGTCAATCTCGGAGTCAATGGTGCGGCTTTCCGAATAATAAAGTACGGTAGCCTATTCCAAAGAGATTCGGCAATTCCCACAGTGTCAGACTGATTATCAAAACACTGAAGCTGGGAGTAACGGGAAAACGGATTTAAGTCAAAATCTAAGAATTTCTCTAGCCAATTGCCCAAGAATAACGAAAGTAAACATCCGGCTTGAACTGTCGTAAAAATTAAGTAGCGAAATTGACTTGATTACGCTGCGTTCAAAAGAACAAGGGGAAAAGGTAGGGGGCTCAACAAACCCTCTATAAAAGGTAAGGTTAATTCCGTATAACACTTACTTAGACTCCCAAAAGTACCCCGGCAGATAGGATGATTCTAAAGGCAATAAACCCATTTTCAAGGAACGTTAAAACCCCTCATATACTCCTACAGTGGTCGAATACTGTTAGGTAGCTACAAATCTAAAGCGTATGTTATGAGGGCCAGAGATGGAGTCAGAAGCTAAAGCCTAGATGTAATATTTAGGATACGCTGATAGATTCCGGTTTAGTTGTTAGGTAAGGTTTCAATTAGCAGTAAAAACGGTGAAAACGAGTATAACCAAGACTACGGAAGCATGGAATTCTATCAATTGGGCGAAAGTCCAACGGGTAGTATTTAAGCTGCAAAAGAGAATTTACCAAGCATCATTATCGGGACAAAATGCGAAAGCTCGAAAGCTCCAAAAACTTCTAGTTAAGTCATATTACGCCAAACTCTTAGCAATCAGAAGGGTTACTCAAGATAATCAGGGCAAGAAAACAGCCGGGGTTGATGGCATTAAATCCATCACACCCAAGCAACGACTAGAACTTGCTCAAAACCTGAGTAAATACCAAAAGGCGAAACCACTCCGAAGAAAATGGATACCCAAACCTAACGGAGAAAAACGTCCTTTAGGAATCCCAACTCTACAAGATAGAGTCAGGCAAGCCTTGGTTAAATTGGCATTAGAACCTCAATGGGAAGCCAGATTCGAGGGTGAAAGTTACGGGTTTAGACCCGGACGCTCTGCCCATGACGCGATGTCACGAATCTTCCAAAGCATCAGCAAAGGTGAATATTACATCCTAGATGCTGACATCTCAAAGTGTTTTGACCAGATTAATCATGATTACCTACTGTCCAAAATTGATTGTCCATCAACAATAAAAGCCCAAATCAGACAATGGTTGAAAGCTGGAGTGATGGATAACGGCATATTTGAAGCAACAGAGGCGGGCACTCCGCAAGGGGGGGTCATCAGTCCTTTACTTGCTAACATCGCACTGGATGGAATGATTGAGTTAATTAAACACAAATTCCCTAAAAAGAATAACCGCGTTCAAGCTCAAGTCATCAGATATGCCGATGATTTCGTGGTGATAAGTCCACAATTAGAAATCATACAACAGTGCCAAATTGCTATCGAAGAATGGTTAAAACCCATCGGGTTAGAACTGAAACCAACTAAAACCCGAATCTGTCACACACTGAGAGAAATCGAAGTAAAAGACGAAAAGGTACAACCAGGATTCGATTTTCTAGGTTGGAATTTCCGACAATATCCAGTTGGTAAACACCATTGTGGTACAACAGGAGGAAACACCAAACAATTAGGATTTAAAACCCTAATTAAACCTAGTAAAAAGGCAATTAAAGCTCACGCGGATAAAGTGAAAGAAGTGATTAAAACCCACAAAACTGCACCTCAATACGCATTAATCAAACGCCTAAATCCAGTCATAAGAGGATGGTGTAACTACCATTCCAAAGCTGTTTCCAAAGAAACATTTTCCTTTTTAGACCATAATACATGGCTGAGATTAAGAGCATGGACAGTTAGCCGATGTGGTAAAGCAGGTTACAAAAATCTGAAACATTATTTCAAAAAGAACGGTAATAGAACATGGAATTTTGAAACCCAAAAAGGTTACAGATTACTTACCCATGCAGAAACACCTATTACTCGTCATGTAACTGTAAGACCTGAAGCATCACCGTATGACGGAAACTGGATGTATTGGAGTACAAGAAAAGGAACATCTTATGATGTCCCAAAACGAGTAGCAATTTTGCTCAAAAAGCAAAAAGGCAAATGCAATTTCTGTGGACAATATTTTACCCCAGAAGATATTGCAGAGATCGACCATATCATCCCCACGTCACTAGGCGGTAAAGATGAATATAAAAATCTGCAATTATTACATCGCCATTGTCACGATACTAAAACGGCAACCGATGGGTCGTACAACCCAAAAGAAACCGGATGTTCTGATGATAACAGACAATTAGACTAGGAGCCGTGTGCGATGAAAGTCGCAAGCACGGTTCTGAATGGGAGTTGGGGGTTGTAAAGCCCCCCTCGACCCCTAATAGTTAGCAAAACTATAAGTTTTATGAGTAAACCCGCCGTGAATTCGTTTTTTGTCGGCCGCGCCTTAGCTGAAGGACTGTACGAACAACTGGGAAATGGTCTGGCAAACTTCCTGAGTGAACTGGGGAAATTTGACGCCGAGCAGAAAGAAAATCTGCGACAATTTACCCAACAGGTGATGGAACGCGCCTCCCAAGAAGCCGGAACTGTTGTCAGTGATAGTTCCTCCCCCTTTAACTCCCCATCCTCCAACGGTGAACCTGTAGATTTGCAAGCCACCATTGACGAACTACGGGCGGAAGTGGCGGAATTACGATCTGAACTCCAACGCTATCGCAATCGTACCGTGTAAACTCTGTTGTAGTAAAAACACGCACTTATTGGGTCAACTTCATTTTGGAAACGGTCGTGTCTGTTAATCACTCAATTCGGGGTTCCGATGCGGAACAACGGATTAATCCGCCTTCTGTAACTCCCCTCCGTCAGAATTATGGAGGAAAAGCTTATCGTTGGAACCGCAAAAATTATTCTCGTCAACGACGTTTTATTGATATTTGGACGTTTGTATTGACGTGGTTAACTTGGTTGTGGATCGATGCTAAAAAATGGAGTTACCGGGGCGGTTTTACCGAAGAGAAAAAAAATGCTCGTCGTCGAGCACAAGCGATATGGGTGAGGGAAACCTTTTTAGATTTAGGGCCAACATTTATTAAAGTTGGACAACTCTTTTCCACCCGTGCCGATTTATTTCCCATCGAATATGTAGAAGAACTCTCAAAACTCCAAGATAAAGTTCCCGCCTTCAGCTATGAACAAGCCGAAGAAATTATCCTAGAAGATCTGGGTAAAACCGTTCAAGATTTATTCCAAAATTTTGATCCGATTCCCTTAGCAGCAGCGAGTTTGGGTCAAGTTCATAAAGCCCAACTGCATTCCGGTGCAGACGTTGTTGTTAAAGTTCAGCGCCCCGGACTGAAAAAACTATTTGAAATTGATTTAGCGATTCTGCGAGGCATTGCTCGGTACTTCCAAAATCATCCCCGTTGGGGAAAAGGTCGAGATTGGGTCGGTATTTATGATGAATGTTGCCGGATTTTATGGTTAGAAATTGACTACCTGAATGAAGGTCGCAATGCCGATACGTTCCGCCGTAATTTCCGCGATTGTGATTGGGTAAAAGTACCCCGAGTTTCTTGGCAATATACCTCCCCTAGAGTTCTGACCTTAGAATATATTCCAGGGATTAAAATTAGCAATTATGAAGCCTTGGAAGCATCAGGACTTGATCGCAAAGAACTTGCCCAAATGGGAGCTAAAGCTTATTTACAACAACTCCTAAATCATGGCTTTTTCCATGCCGATCCCCACCCCGGAAATATTGCGGTCAGTCCCGGTGGCGAACTGATTTTTTATGATTTTGGCATGATGGGACAAATTACGTCCAATCTGCGAGAAAAACTCATGGAAACCCTATTTGGGATTACTCAAAAAGATGGGGATCGGGTGATGAAATCTTTGATTGCGGTCGGAGCACTCGCACCCACAGGGGATATGGGGCCGGTGCGTCGGTCGATTCAATATATGTTAGATCACTTTATGGATCAACCCTTTGAAAATCAATCTATTGCTTCCATTAGTGATGATCTTTATGAAATTGCTTATGACCAACCCTTTCGATTTCCCGCAACCTTTACCTTTGTAATGCGGGCTTTCTCGACCTTAGAAGGCGTCGGAAAAGGACTCGACCCGGAATTTAACTTTATGGAGGTGGCACAGCCGTTTGCCATGCAGCTTATGTCTAATGGAAATCTTCCCAATACCGCGAATAGTATTTTTAATGAACTCAGCCGCCAAGCGGTTCAAGTGAGTTCTTCTGCGTTAGGCTTACCCGGACGCATTGAAGATACCTTGGAAAAACTCGAACAAGGAGATATCCGAATGCGGGTTCGTCTTGCGGAAACCGACCGGGTATTAAGACGGGTGAGTAATGTCCAAATGGGGACAAATTACGCGGTACTGATCAGTGCCTTCACTCTATCAGCTACACTGTTATTGATTAGTGATAAGGTGGGATTAGCTCTCGTTGTATTATTCTTAGCTGTTGGTCTAGGAATTGCTTTCTTAAGGTTGTTGCGACGGATTGATCGTTTGGATCGGATGATGTAAATCAACGATTCCGTTTAGACTCCGAGATTTTGATTGATCCTAGCCCTCTTTAAACGCATCCTGATCAGCAGATATTGGAAAATTTTAGGATAAAACCCGCTTGGGAGTTTTAGATATCAACCAATATTTGTGTATGAAACGTTATTTCGCTGGGATGACGGATACAGGCAATGTTCGGAACGTCAACCAAGATGCTTACTATATTGATCCTGATGGCCGTTTTTTCATTGTTGCTGATGGCATGGGCGGACACGCCGGAGGTCAGGAGGCGAGTTTGATTGCCTCCCAAACCATTAAAGAATACATCCTTGAGCATTGGGAGAGTTCTGATCAATCCCCAATTCTCCTCAAAAATGCGTTTGTCGCCGCCAACAACGCTATTTTAAAGGATCAACAAAAACATCCTGAACGCTCCGACATGGGAACAACGGCGGTTGTCGCCTTATTCCGAGAAGATCAGGAGAACCCTTGGTTTGCCAATGTCGGAGATTCTCGTTTATATCGTTTGCGCGGACATCAGTTACAACAAATTACAGAAGATCAAACTTGGGTGGCTCAAGCGGTGAAACGTAATGCCTTAACTGCTGATGAGGCTCGTTCTCATCCTTGGCGTCATGTTCTGTCTCAATGTTTGGGACGCGAAGATCTTTCGGAAATTAGTATTGATCAGATGGATGTACAACCGGGAGATCGTTTGTTGTTGTGTAGTGATGGGTTGACGGAAGAACTTTCAGATACAATCATCACGGCTAACCTCAAATCCATTCGAGCTTGTGAAGCCGCAGCGAAGGCTTTAGTCAAAGAAGCAAAAGACCGGGAAGGGCGGGACAATATTACCGTTATTGTGGTCGCGGTTGGATCGGTAGAGAGTTAATCCCCGGTAATTGATAATGCGTGTAATGGGTTTGATCAGTGGAACCTCCGTTGATGGGATTGATGTCGCTCTAGTTGAGATTACGGGTTGCCAACGGGATCTGACGGTGGAATTCGTGACAGGAGCAACTTATCCCTATCCTTCGGAGTTGCGATCGCAAATTTTGCAGGTGTGCAGTGGAACCCCCCTCTCCCTGGCAGAATTAGCTCAATTGGATGATGCGATCGCCCGAACCTTTGCTCAGGCTGTCATGACCTTACAACAGTCTTCTCAACCAGCCGATCTCATTGGTTCCCACGGACAAACGGTGTTTCATCGTCCTCCCCAAAGCACCCAACTCGGTTACAGTCTGCAACTGGGACGGGGGGAACTCATTGCCCATTTAACAGGGATCACAACGGTGAGTAACTTTAGGGTGGGGGATATTGCCGCCGGAGGTCATGGAGCACCTCTGGTTCCCATTCTGGATGCTTATCTGCTGCGTCATCCCCAATATCATCGCTGTATTCAAAATATCGGGGGAATTGGCAATGTTACTTATTTACCGAAACTGAACTCTACCCCGATCTTAGGTTGGGATACCGGGCCGGGAAATACGTTACTGGATTTAGCGGTACAATATTTTTCCCAAGGCACTCAAAGTTATGACAAAGATGGAGCCTGGGCAGCGACGGGAACGCCTTGTCTGCCTTTGGTAGAACAATGGTTACAGCAAGATTTTTTTCAACAACCGCCCCCAAAATCGACGGGACGAGAATTATTTGGTTGGGACTATTGGCAACGCTGTTTAACGGAACTAGAACCCTATAAGTTAAGTGCAGCCGATGTTTTAGCGACATTAACTGAATTAACCGCTGCTTCAATTTATCACAGTTATTGTCAATTTTTGCCCCAGTTACCCGATGAAATTTTATTGTGTGGGGGGGGAAGCCATAACCGCTATTTGAAATATCGGTTACAGACTTTGTTTAATCCGATTCCTGTTTTTTCCACTTCTGAACTAGGCTTAAATGCTGATTTTAAAGAAGCGATCACGTTTGCCGTTTTAGCCTATTGGCGCTGGTTAGGAATCCCTGGAAATTTACCTTCAGTAACAGGGGCAGTTTCTGAGGTGTTACTGGGAGAAATTCATACTGTCTTTACTCCCAACGTGATACCATGAAAGTAAAGAACTTCAATAGATAACATATAATCTCGCAAACTAGAAGTTCTGTGTTTTCTATCGGTTAAAAATTTTCAGTCTAGCTGCGAAGAATAAGGGTGGGACTGTGGCTCACACATTTTTAATGGAATCTGGTCAATGGTTATTAGAAGGAAATTGGCTTGATCGCAATGAAATGCCGATAGCCGTTCGCGGAAAAACAGTTGTTGCTTGGCCTCAAAGCGACTGGTTCAGTATGGTGACAAAATTAGTATTTCCCAGCCAAGATCGAGAAGATATTGTTTTACAGTATCGGGGAAGATTAGACAGTAACGAAAGAGAATATACGTTTGTTTTACAGCACAGTCAATTGGGCAAAATTGAAGGGGAAGGTTTAGTTGGCCCTGAATCGATTGTGCAACGTTATCGAGTGTTAGGAGATGACCGCCAACGTCGCAATGGGTTTGAAACCCTCAGACAAGTTGATCTCAACCATTATTATTATTCTAGTGGAATCATGGCAGGACATACTCTGAATTTAATTAGTGTTATGGAAGCAACTTTAGAACGGAAATCATAAATCATCGTTTAGGATTAGTTTCCCATTTCAACCTCATTCACGGGTGAGTTAACCTAACTTGAGTCAAGAGCTTGACCTTGAAGAAGCAGGTTGACGCCCCATTACCCCTAACTTGTTCCCACGCCTTGAAAAAAAGTGAGAGATAGAGGTCGCCGACTGCGACACCTTCTGGTTTTATTCTTGTACAAAATTAGGCTCCAGACCCCAATGGTGTTTGAGAAAATGCTGATACATATTTTCCCGCACCATCATGTGTTCATAGAGATTGATTAAAAATTCCTGCGCCTGTTCTCGGCTCATTTGACCGACTTGCAGCTTAAAGGAAGTCAGGCTAAATTGTTGCTCAAGAGATAGTTCTGCGGGTTGATTCATGGTTGACTCCTATCAGTTCTCTAGTATTATTAATAACTGTAACAACTGTTTGACAAATTGTCCATTCTCCTCTAGGGAGATGCCTACTATGAAGATAGCAAATCTTTTGAGAGATGGTGTAGCACAGGATACGAGTTTTTACAAAAAAAGGTATAGCAGGGAATAGGGAACAGGAAACAGAGAACAGGGAATAGGCTGGAAAAGAGTTTTCTGTGCGCGGTTTTAGCATCAGTCTATGTCCTAATACCCCAGACAGGACTGGTCTATATATTGTTAGACTGAGGAAAAATTGCAGGCTCAATCATCAGGAATCGTTCAAGTTTGATGTGTTAAACTTATATAGAGTATTGACGAATCTTATTAAGGTTTGAGTTCTGACTCATGAGGATGGAAAATTTAACATGACTCCTGCTAAGACCGATCAACCCAGACCCTTCTGGAGTCGATTTCGTTTTCTTCCCTACACTGTGCTAGGTATTCTAATTTTTTATTGCAATTCTACTTGGGATGTTAACTTTTTTGTTAAGGGCTATTTGACAATCCTTGAACTACAAACTGCTATCATTTTGTTATATTTTCTCATGGGTCGGCTTTCCAAAAGCCAGAACCTGAATAAAGATCTTTAGTTGCGACTCATTTTAATCTCATTAACAATTTTAACCCTTGACCTTCAGGAGATCACTCAATGAAAAATAAAATCGTAGCCGCGTTACTGGCTTTCTTTTTAGGGATATTTGGAGTTCATAAGTTTTATTTAGGGGAAAATTTAGGCGGAATTCTTTATTTATTGTTTTCTTGGACTTTTATTCCCGGATTTCTAGCCTTTTTTGATTTTCTAGGTTTATTGTTAATGTCGGATCAAGCGTTCAATGCTAAATTTAATCCAGGTATTCCTTACTCAGTTTTAGATGGAAGTCGTTCTGCACAGGATATTACTGTAGCACTCTCTCAACTGAAAAAACTGTATGATCAAGATGCCATTACCGCCGAAGAATATGAAGAAAAACGCCGGAAATTATTAAATGAACTGTAAATAGCAACAGGAGTGACATTAAACGTGTCCAATCTATCTCGATGGTTTCAGAAAGTTCCGCAGTGGTTATACTGGTCTTTATTTCCTGTATTAGGTGGGTTAGCCATTGTCTATGCGGGAAATAAAACCAAAACTCAATCTTGGATTTATACAGGGTTAGGGTTTGTCGCTGCGGCTTTTATTTTATCAAATACGTCCTTTGCTGGCATAGTTTGGATCGGTCAAATTATAACAGCGATCGCTCTGAGAAAAGAATTTTTAGCTAAAACTTTTCATAATCCTTTATCGAGTTCAAACGAATCTCATCTCATCCAATTAATTGCTAAACATCGAGATAAAATTGATATTAATAATTGCTCCAAACATGATTTAGTACATGGATTAGATTTACCGATTGTTTATGCCAATCAAATAGAAGAAATGAAACGGGAAGGTTACAATTTTACGAGTTTAGAAGAACTTTCAGAATTAATTGGCATTCCTCAATCAACGCTACAACGAATCGCACCGTTAATTTTATTCAGTTTTGATATTAATAAAGAAATCCATCATTCCTGGCGACGGTTAAATGTGTTGTCAATTGATGAATTAGTTGAATTAGGACTAAACATCAATGCTGCTAAAATCATTGTTTTAGAACGTCAACAGCGTGGGGGTTATAAGTCTTTTCTAGATTTTAAAAAACGGACAAAATTACCGTTACATATCTATCGCCATATTTTATAAACAAATGACAATGAGAACTATTTAGCTATTCCGGTACAATTTCCGTAACGACAGGGGTTCCTGTATTCCCGCCACTGACAACAACGGTATCATTCTCAAATTTACCAACGGCTTTTTCCCCCATTAAATTAAACGGGGGATCAATTTGACGATAGACCACATTTCCTTCGGCGGAAAAAGACTGTTGAGGAACATACCAAGTCAGTAAATTAGAATTGAGTTGTGCTTGACGTTTTGCGCCAATACCAACAACATTTCCGGTTAAATAAAAGATATTATCTTTTAAATCTCCCCAACCTTGATTAGCGGTCACAGTAACTTGTTGTTCTCGTTCAATAATGGTAATAAATTGAGGGGAACTAATGGTACGTTTCTGATAATTCCATTGTAATTCATTACTGGAAATTTGTAACGGAGGTTGAGATAAAGCAATTTGGGCATTTTTTCTGAGGGTAGCAATTTGGGTTTTTAAATTCATTTCGGCGGTTTCTGCAACCCCTCGGTCTGTAATGGTTTGATTTTGATATCGTTCAATTTGGGTTTTTAAATTACTGGTTAATAGTTGTTGTTCCCATAACCAAACAATATGATCACTTTGTAACTTGACAACAGGATTTTTAGAACTAACCGTGGCTTTATCCCAAAATTCTACCCGTTTTTGACGATAAAAAACCTGAACTTCTTTAGCAATGGCTTGAAGTTGAGCATGATCTCCTGTAACGCCATTCCGCACCGCAATAATATTTTGTTGGACAATCCATTCTAACTCTTTTCCCTTCAAAACTAAGCCTGTATTGGGATCAGTTGCTACAATATTATTGCGTAGAAAAATTCGTTTGCTATTCTGTTCAAATTCTCCTTGATCTGCCTTAATTTTATATAGAAGTTTCCCTTGATCATATAGTTCTCCAACCGGATTTTTCACGGTTGCCATTTTCTGGTCTTTACTATAACTAACTTGTTTGGCTTTAATGTTCCAGAGTAATTTTCCTTGTTCATCAGCTTGTTCTAACGTAACATCATCTAAGGTTAATGTCCGTTCAAATTCTTTAGAAGTCTTCGATTTAGCGTCCGTTGAAGTTGGTTCGACGTTTTTTGGGGCGCAGGCAGAAATTCCGACTAAAATTATCACCCAAAGGAGTAACAACCGCATCTAATTTTATAACAGGGAACAGGGAACAGGGAACAGGGAATAGATAGAAAGTGAACCAATCTATGTCCTAACAATTGCTGCGAGTGTTATAACAATTTAGGAGTTCAAAAGTTTAGAAATTGAGGAGTAAAAACTAGGAACTAGGTAAGTTTTTACTCCTGTGATTCTTCTAAGAATCTTCTATAATTTGCCCATCTATTAAACTAATTCCTGATAGGGGACGGTAGGTGTAGTTGGGACTGCGGGGTGTTTTTTGGATATCTTCTTTGATCATTTCTAAATCAATATAGCGATCCGCGACATTAATTAAACTGTCACTGGTCATTGATCGCAAACTCACGACTTCCACCCGCACCCCACGATAACTTACGGAGTCCACCGCATACGCTAAATCTCCATCTCCACTCACCAAAACGGCGGTATCATAAGAACCCACTAAAGCCATCATATCAACGGCTATTTCTACATCTAAATTAGCTTTTTTGGAGCCATCAGGAAGTTGAACTAAATCTTTAGCAATGACACGATAACCATTGCGTCGCATCCATAATAAAAAGCCTTGTTGCTTCTCATTGGTGCGATCTACTCCTGTATAGAAAAAGGAGCGTAACAACCGAGAACCAGCCGTTAAACGACATAATAATTTGGTGTAATCTATTTCGATTCCCAATTGTAAAGCGGCATAAAATAGATTAGAACCATCGATAAAAATGGCAACTCGGCCCCTGTTTTCAAGAACTTGTTCAGGAGTAAAAAGTTCTCCATGATTGATATTATTCAACATTCTTATACCTCTTTTTTTATGAAAAAAATGATCGGAGTATGGGTAAAGTAAACCAATTGAAAAGGATGTTTTATGTTAAACTAGACTATCACTTAAACGGTTTTGAATTAGGATGATGCTCCCTCTGCATCTTCCAAGCGTCTAAAGACAGGTTGCGCTTCCTGCAAGGGTTGATTAGCAGGTAACGCGCCCCAAACAGCATGGATGTCAAAGGACAGTGCTGTCGCTAGTATAGTCTGATCATTGAAATCGAGGGTGTATCCCAATTGTTGATAAATCCGAGTGCTAATATTGGGAATGATGGGGGACAAAAGATAAGCTGCCAGTCGAACGGATTCTAAAACGGAGTACAAGACTTGGGAAACCGCTTCCTGTTTTCCTTGCTTGTACAAACTCCAAGGAGCTTTGTCATCAATGTATTTATTTCCGGCTTGAACTAAGGTGAAAATAGCCGTACAAACTTCGCTAAACGCCAGAGCATCATAGGCTTGAGTGACAGTATCTGCCAAGGTCAGACCGAGGGATTTCAGGGCATCATCCTTGGGGATATCCTCACCGTTAACATCAGGAACACAACCGTTAAAGTATTTAAACGCCATTTTCAGCGTGCGGTTGAGTAAGTTTCCTAAGTCATTGGCTAAGTTAGCATTAACGGTATGAATAAACCGAGTTTGACTATAATCACCATCCTGTCCAAATTCTATCTCTTTCAAGAAATAAAAGCGAATCGCATCAGCACCATATTGATTGACTAAAGCAACGGGATCAAGGGTATTTCCCAAGCTTTTGCCCATCTTCTTCCCATCTTTGGTCAAAAAACCGTGTCCAAAGATACGACCGGGAAGAGATAAGCCAGCCGACATCAACATAGCGGGCCAGTAAATGGCATGAAATCTTAAAATATCTTTACCAATTAGGTGTAAATTAATCGGCCACCGTTTCGATAAAGCATTTTCTAAGGTGGGTTCATCCTCTGGGTCAAGCAACGCCGTTATATAGCCTAACAACGCATCAAACCAAACATAAATGGTATGGCTTGGATCACAGGGAACGGGAAATCCCCAGTCAATATTAACGCGAGAAATCGAAAAATCTTGTAATCCTTGCTTAACAAAATTGATGACTTCGTTGCGCCGACTTTCTGGCTGAATAAAGTCAGGATGCTCTTGATATAAAGTTTCTAGCTGTTTTTGGTATTGAGACAGCCGAAAAAAATAGTTCTGCTCATCTCGCCATTCTAGGGCTTTATTGGTATGGATGGGGCAGTATTTTTTCTGTTCTAATTCTCGTTCTTCTTTGTATTCTTCACAGGCGACACAATACCAGCCTTGTTGTTGGCTGAGATAGATATCTCCTTGATTCCAAACCCGTTGAAAAAACTCATTGACGATGGCTTCATGGCGAGGTGCTGTCGTGCGACTAAAGCGATCATACTGAATATTCAAGTGTTGCCACAAGGAAGCAAAACCATCGGCAATTTGATCGCAGTGAGCTTGGGGAGAACGCCCTAACTCCTCGGCGGTACGTTGAATTTTTTGACCATGTTCATCGGTTCCAGTAATTAATAGGACAGATTTTCCTTGAAGTCGCTGGAACCGAGCAATGGCATCGGCAGCCATTGTGGTGTAAGCACTACCAATGTGAGGAACATCATTGACATAATAGAGAGGTGTTGTCAGGGTAAAGGTATTGAAATGGGTCTGTGTCAATTTCATATTAAACAAATGGAGGCTACCGATATTGTTCTTGTTAGACCCGCCTCAGTAGGGCGTTTAATTGGGTTGGAGGATTTCTCCTTCACGGATTTCTCCGGTGATGTTAAGAGCACTTTTTATTGATGTCCACGCTCACTCTACAGGTGTAGAAATTCGCGCTTTTTAGGGTGTTTCTGTCTAGTACCTGAACAAAAATTTCACAGTACATGACACCGAAACTTATAGATTATAATATTTTCTTTAAAGTTTCTCAAAATTCTCAAACAAGTCTTAAGTTTTTAGCGTCAATGTAACCCGATTCAAGCAGTGTGTTGGTGATTCATGTTCTTTGATCAAACGGGATTGAGTTGTCGGTGGCTGGTGAGCGTATTGGGAATACAGATGTTCATTTCCTATGAAGATCGAATTCCTGAAACAGGCCCTGCGATTGTGGTAAGTAACCATCGCAGCGTTATTGATCCGATTGTCTTAACCGCAGGTGTCGGCCGTACCCTTCGTTTTGCATCCCATCATTATATGGGTCAAGTACCGCTTTTGCGTGAACTTGTCACGACATTTGGAGCCTTCCCCTTTGATGAACCTGAACATCGACCTCAACAGTTTTTCAAACAAGCAACCCAACTGTTAAACCAACGACAAATGGTGGGGATCTTTCCCGAAGGAGCAACCCCAATGTTACAACAAACCCAACCAAATGTTGTTGGAACCTTTCAACGGGGATTTGCTCATTTAGCGTTACGTTCAGGGGTCTCAGACCTAGCGGTTTTACCTGTGGCGATCGCAACATTAGAAGAACAAACCTTACCGTCAGCAATTCCTTTGCGGTTACTGCGTGTATTTGATCCAACTGAACCCTTATTTGATCAACCGGGTTGGCATCCGATGATTCTCTATCGAAGAATCCAAATCTTAATTGGCCGTCCCTATTGGATTACCCCGCGAGTACAACGTCAATATCAAGGGAAACAAGCCCGAAAAGCCGTAGAAGAGTTGACCCAGTATTGTCACCGGGAAATTACCGATTTACTCCGTCAAGGTAGCGTTTAGAATGTCCTCCACCGCCGTAAGTCGTCTCCATAGAAATAGGGAATAGGAATCACCGATCACGGTAGGATGGACGATGACGCTATGCCATGACTACCATCCATGACCTACGACCAATCCGCCGAACAGCTATTAGAGTTAGCTGCCGCATCGGGCGCTGAGGCTGCGGAAGTGTTCCAATCTCAATCCCTATCCAAGCCGATATTTTTTGAAGCCAATCGACTGAAACAACTCGAAAGTAGCCAATCGGAAGGGACAACCTTGCGACTTTGGCGAGATGGCCGTCCGGGTTTAGCGGTTGCTTATGGCCCAGTGGAACCGAAAAAATTAGTTGAACGGGCGATTTCCTTGAGTACCCTCAATGAACCCGAAACCATTGAACTGACCGAATCAACGACTCCATCCCACTATCCTGATATTGGGGAAGTTGTACCCGTTGAACAATTGGTTAGTTGGGGGAAACAGGCGATTGAATTAATTCGCTCTTCCTATCCCGATGTCTTATGTATGGCGGAATGGGATTGTGAAGTGGAATCGATTCGCTTGATTAACTCACGGGGACTGGAATGTCGCCATACCGACACCACCCTCAGTGGTTATGTGGAAACGGAATGGGTTCGGGGGGATGATTTTTTAGCGGTTTCTGATGGCCAGACCCAACGGGATTTTCTGGAACCCACCCTCCTGGCTGAACGAATTTTAATGCGGTTAAATTGGGCTAAAAATAATGTCCCTTCTCCTATGTCCCGGATTCCGGTGTTATTCACCGCTAAAGCCGCCGATATGCTTTGGGGAACCATTTCCGCCGCCTTGAATGGCAAACAGGTCTTGGAAGGGGCTTCTCCTTGGAGCGATCGCTTAACAACCCCGGTGATGTCTCCCCTCTTAACCTTATCTCAGGAACCCGACACAGGCCCCTATAGTTGTCCCTTTGATGACGAAGGAATTCCCACCCGTCCCATTACCTTTATTGAAAAGGGGGTTTTACAACTGTTTTATACCGACTTAACCACAGGTCGCACCTTGGGAAGCGGTACAACCGGAAACGGATTTCGTACCCATTTAGGCAGTTATCCGACACCAGGGTTATTTAATTTGTTAGTAAAACCCGGAAAAAGGTCTTTAAATGAATTAATCCAAAGTTTAGATCGGGGGTTAATCGTCGATCAAATGTTAGGAGGAAGTGCGGGAATGAGTGGGGATTTTTCCATTAATGTTGATTTAGGATATCGGATTGAAAAGGGTGAAATTGTCGGACGGGTGAAAAATACAATGGTGGCGGGGAATGTTTATACAGCCCTCAAACAAGTTGTAGAATTAGGGGGTGATGCCTCTTGGAATGGGTCTTGTTATACTCCTTCGATTATTGTTGAAGGGTTATCAGTCATTGGTAAAGGTTAATCCGCTAGATTTTAACAATTCTCCAGAATTGAGAAGGCGATATCAGGTTCCCCCTTAAAATTTCCCTAAAATTATCATGATTCAATTTAATCAATTTACAGCCTTGAGCTTTGACTGTTACGGGACTTTAATTGATTGGGAAAGCGGGATTACTCCCGTTTTACAACAATTAGTCAAGGCTCATGGGATTAAAATGAGTAATCAAGAGTTACTGGAATTATTTGCCATCTTAGAACCAGAAGCTCAAAGCGGAGACTATAAAACCTATCGAGAAATTCTCCGAGAAGTGGTACAAAAGTTCGGAGAACGTTTAGGGTTTTCTCCGACTCCCCCGGAATTAGAGAGTTTAGCGAATTCAATTCAAGATTGGCAACCTTTTTCGGATACGGTAGAAGCTCTTAAAGCCTTAAAACAAAAGTATAAATTGGTTATTATTTCTAATATTGATGATGATTTATTTGCCCAAACTAATAAACATCTGCAAATAGAATTTGATCACATTATTACCGCCCAACAAGCTCAATCCTATAAACCGTCTCCTCATAATTTTGAATTTGCTTTAAATAAAACAGGGCTTTCTTCTCATCAATTACTGCACATTGCCCAGAGTATTTTTCATGATATTGCTACAGCCAAAAGTTTAGGCTTAACAACGGTTTGGGTCAATCGTCGTCAAGGAAAACCTGGAGGAGGTGCAACCAAACCCGCCACTGCTCAACCGGATTTAGAAGTGCCGGATTTAAAAAGTTTAGTTAACTTGATTTTTGAAAATTAGAAAGTTTAGATATTTCACAATAAATAATTACAACTTCTACACAGATTGCTATAGATTATAACAATAGCGATCGCGTGTTTCCGCACCAAAAGAGCGCATCGTTATGAATGGGAACTAATCAACAGTTAGAAAGTTTTAATGAGTTTAGGATTCATCAGCAAGTAATTCTTCTAGGATGTCTTCGGTTGTCTATTTTATTTATCTGTTACTCTCCCCAGTATAACTTTAGGAATAACGGGATGCTTTTTTCCGTAAATTTACTGATGACAATTAATCAATCTCAAGTTATTATATCTCTTCAAGGGAATAGTGAAGCCATTTATGTTAGAAGAAATTTATCACATTTTTATTTCTAATCAGATTGCCAATCAGGGTGGAAACCGAAAAGTAACTCTACGTTCAGGAAAATCCTATAATGTTAATATTCCTGAGCAACTTCAAGAAGGATATAAACTCAGATTAAAAAAGACGGGTTTAGCTCAAAATGATGTTCTGCTAATTCTCCATACTTTATACGATAAAAATAATCATTATTCCAAAATTATTAACAATTTAGTTACCGATTGTGAGATTAAGCAGGATAGCAAAATTAGATGTATAAAAGCTTATGAAAGCATAACATCGGAGCAGTTAAATGATGATATAGCAGCTATTGATTTATTAGATTTTATCGTTACCAGCAATCAGAAAAATTTAGATCCTGAATTTTTTCAAAAATATCAATTAGCCAGCGAAAATTATCGCTTACTCTGGATAGAGCAATGTTTAGAAAAAGCGTTAGAATCTGCTCATATTTCTGACGATCAAAAACAAGCCTTAAGAGGAATTTATCAATCTGTTAGAGCAGGTGAAGCTATTAGTGAGCTAAATTATCTTAACGATCTGGATTCAATTCTTACTAATTCTAATCTTCCCATAGAGGTTAAACAGAGATACTTGAATGCTAGTATAAAATCCAAAGCACTAACAACCGAATTATTTATTATTGATTTAATTGAACGAAATTTTTTATTGGAAGACGACCAAGAAAAATATTTATCAGTTTATATTCAAGTTCGAGATAATCAAAAAATTACTGACCTTCAGCAATTACTTAAATTAGAGAAATTAGTTCTAGGCTCAGATATTCCAGAAGAATGCAAAATTATTTATAAGTTAGCCTCAGATGGACTGTTTGAGCAAAAGAATCAGGAAAACCCAGAAGATATTATAGATAAGGTAAAAACAGTTACTAAGTCTGTTAGAACAGCGGCTCAAATTGTTCCCAATGCTCATGCTGTTTTGGGGAATTTAGGAGTACAAGCCGGAACCAAAGTTGCAATTGGAGGTTTAGCAGGTGGAGCCGCAACCAACGCAACACTCGCGGCTTTAGGAGGAGGCTCTGTTGCCGCAGGAGGTTTAGGAATGTTAGGGGGATTAGCCGTTGTCACAGGAGGGGCAGCATTAATTGGAGCCGCCGCTTTAGTGTCAATTGTATCTGTTTCTCAAATGGACACACAAGATCGAGTGAATTTAGGTATCGCTGCGGTTGCAGGAACATTAACCAGCGCGGCGACTCTTGCAACGGCTTGGGCTGCGGTGGGGGCTTTTGGTGTCGCGGGTACAGGAACAGCCATTAGCACCTTATCGGGGGCGGCCGCTTATAGTGCGATTATGTCGGCTTTGGGTGGTGTGGGTGTTATGACAGGAGGGGTTGCTTTAATTGCTGGGGTTGCAGGTTTTGGAATTTATAAATTACTGAAAAATCAAAAAAATAATCCGAAACAGGTACTTAAAGAAATAGAAGCTAGGCTTTATACATTATTAGAACATCAAACTCATGAGCTCTTAAACGTTTTTAACTATTATTTCTCAGAACCCAGCGATGAATATTTTTTAGCTCCTAATATTCCTCTGGATAAACTGGCAAACGCACTTTATAAATATGCTAATCTTGAACCTGGGGAAAGAGTGTTAGCATTTGTAGATCAAAGTATGTTCGGTTCAGGGAAAATGGGTTTAGTTTTTACTGAAAATCGATTGATTTACCAAGAATTATGGGAAAAGCCAAAATCATTAAAATATTCTGATGTTCGAGATGTTGCTTCTAAGTTTCCCAAGTTTTATAATGATAAATTAGATTCTATTTTGCAAAATTTATTACCTGAGTTAAAACAAATCTATCAATTGAATACAATAGAAATTTTAGAAAACAATACAACAGACAAATTAGTTAATTTAGATGATGAATTAATTCATAAAATTCAGGCAATGACTCAAATCTGTGAAGCTTGTATTTCTCTTAAACCAGGGATTAAAAACCTGAATCATCTTTTAAAACCATAAGGAAATTAAACCATGAATTCAGTTGAAAACGAACTAGCTAAACTACAAAAACGCTTTCAAGAAGCAGCGAAAGTCATTGATGATTTAGCTCAAATCAAGCAAGAATTAGATCAATTATCAATAAAGTATCAAGACCAATTATTCAAAAACTCTATTAATTTAGATCATACTCAACAACAAATTAAGTCTCTATCGAATGATTATCAAGAATATAAGAAATATTGGAATGAAAATTTTAATGTTTTAATCAAAAAGGAGCAAGATATTTTGACTAAAATTAGCGAAACTGGAAATCAGACTGAATCTGAAATTGAACACAACAAAACTCAGTTAGAAAATTTAGAAAAAAGGTTAGAGGAAACTAACGTTTTTTTAGCTACATTTAAAAATAATGTTCAGTTGAACCAAAATTTAGCGATAGGTTCTTGTTTAATCGGGTTTATTGCTTTAATATTAAGCATTTATTCTATTTTATTTTTACCAAAAAATTATCCTAACACTTTACATTCTCCACAAGAGTCTAGTCCTATTCCTGCTTCTCCTTCACCTGAAAAATCATCAATTCCAGTTAATTACTTTCGAGAAGCTGTTAATAAAGCTACCCGTGCAGCTACTTTAGCTCAATCTGCAAAATCTAAAGAGGAGTGGAATTTAGTTGTCAATGAATGGCAAAGTGCTATTGACATGATGAAATCAACTCCTTCATCTGACCCTAATTATGAAATTGCTCAAAAAAAGGTTATAGAATATCAAAAGAATCTGAATTATGCTCAACAACAAACTGAAGAATAAGAGTCACTATAACCACAAAGCCATCATTGGCAATGGCCAGATCTAAACCTTAGTTAGGGAAATGAGGGAGGTTTAGGCGTGGCGATGTCAGCCCAAAACTTTGACTAGAAAGGGATTGAGCGGTTTCCGAAAAAAAATTGAAAAAACACTTGCCTAAATCAAAATAAAATGCTTAAATATAAAAATGTGGTTATAAAAAACAAATAAACACATCACCCAATACGGGGGCGTGGCGGAATGGTAGACGCTACGGACTTAAGGTAAATTGAGCCTTGAGGTGAGAAATTCCTCAAGTGTAAGCTCTCAAATTCAGGGAAACCTAAATCTGATACGTCAGACAAGGCAATCCTGAGCCAAGCCAAAGACTTTAGAAATGAGGGAATTTCCCCAATCTAAAATCAAAACTTTGGAAGGTGCAGAGACTCGACGGGAGCTACCCTAACGTTAAGCCGAGGGTAAAGAGAGAGTCCAATTCTCAACGCCAATGGGCAGTAGCGAAAGCTGCGGGAGAATGAAAATCCGTTGACCCTTACCCGGTCGTGTGGGTTCAAGTCCCACCGCCCCCATACCTAAAAATTATCAATCTGTAGGGTGCGTTCGACGCACCTTTCTTAGTAAAAGAATTCTAATTTAGAATTTATATTATTAAAAACAATAGGAAAATACGATGACTCAAACAATCACTCAAGCAGAAGCTATTGTCGAGATGATTAAAACCTTACCGCTTCAACAACAGGAGGAAGTGATTAGTTTTATTGAATTTTTGCATTTTAAAGCCCAAAAACAAGAAATTCAACCTCCAGAAGAAGAACAACAAAAGATTTCAGCCTATGAAGTTGCTCAAGAGTTTGCAGGTTGCTTAGAAGGTGGCCCTTCTGACCTTTCTACCAATAAAAAGTATTTGCAGGGTAATTGGTAAAAAATGAGAAATAAGATCTTATTGGATACAGGGCCATTAGTATCTTATCTCAAACGCCAAGATCAATATCATAGTTGGGCAGTGAGTGAATGGGGAAAAAGTCAATTTCCATTATTTACTTGTGAAGCGGTTATTTCTGAAGCGTGTTTTTTGCTGCATAGGACTTATGGAGGAGAGAAAGCTGTCATTGCTTTATTGAAATCGGGAGTAATTAAAATTCCCTTTCATTTAACAGAAGAAATTGAAGTCATTGGAAATTTAATGCAGCGTTATCAGAATGTACCGATGTCCTTAGCCGATGCTTGTTTAGTAAGAATGAGTGAATTAATTCCAGGGAGCTCTATATTAACCTTAGATAGTGATTTTAGAATTTATCGCAAAAATCAGCATGAAATGATTAATTTAATAATTCCTGCTGAAATCTAAATTTAATTATTTTGTTGATTTTTTTTAATACAGCTAACGGTAATCGCATTTTTCCAAACCAGGCTATAAATACTTAAATTGATGATTAAGAATTAACTGTTTAATTCCCTCACTATCCAAGGGACGAGAAAAGAAATATCCCTGTCCATAATGGCAGCCTAATTGTTTTAATTCTAAGATTTGCTCCAAGGTTTCTACCCCTTCAGCAACAACACTCATTTTTAAATTAACCGCTAAATTAATAATCGTTTCTACAATTTCTCGATTTTCCGCTTTACTTCCTAATGGACTAACAAAAGATCGATCAATTTTTAAAATATCAATGGGAAATTGTTGTAACCGACTTAAAGAAGAATATCCTGTCCCGAAATCATCAATTGACAATTGAATTCCTAAATCTCGCAGTTGTTGTAATTGGGTGGTAGCAGATTCAAAATGCTCCATAATCACCCCTTCTGTAATTTCTAACCGTAAAAGTTTAGCATCTAAACCTGTTTCTTGCAAAATATCTTGAATCATATTAACAAGTTTAAGTTGAGCAAATTGCCGTCCCGCAACATTCACACTCATTGTCACATTATGATTCACTAATTGTTCAATTTGCCATTGACGCATTTGTTTACAAGCGGTTCTTAACACCCATTCTCCTATAGGAACAATTAACCCGGTTTCTTCAGCTAAAGGAATAAATTGTACAGGGGAAACTAAACCCCGTTTCGGATGATTCCAACGCACTAAGGCTTCAAATCCGGCAATTTCTCCTGTTAACAATGATACAATTAATTGATAATTTAATAACAATTCATCCCGTTCAATTGCCCGTCTTAAATCCGTTTCTAACTGTAACCGACTGCGGAAATTTTTCTGCATTCTTTGATCAAAAAGTTGAGGAGATCCTTGTCCTAAATATTTAGCATGACGCATGGCTGTGTCGGCATCTTGTAATAATTCTTCTGCGGATTCATAGAGATGTCCGCTACTTTGAAAATTAAAAGTAATTCCAATACTAGCACTCGTAAATACTTCTTGTTGTTCGAGTTGAAAAGGTTGGGATAAAGTTAGGGAAATGCGTTCTGCAATTTGAGTAGCGTCTTCAATCTCTTGAATATCTTCTACTAAAACGGCAAATTCATCTCCATTTAAACGGGCGACAGTATCTCCTTCTCGAACTGTATTGATCAATCGTTGACTTAAATCGATTAATAGTTGATTTCCTACGGCGTGTCCTAAACTATCATTAATGACTTTAAAGCGATCTAAATCCACATATAAAACAGCAAATAAACTATCAGAACGGCGTTGAGAATGGGTTAAAGATTGTTGTACCCGATCAATAAATAAAGCTCGATTAGGTAAGCTTGTAAGTTCATCATAAAAAGCATTATAAAGGAGCTTTTCTTCAGCCAGTTTCCGTTGGGTAATATCTTCTACCGTTCCTTCATAATATAAAATATTGCCTTGATTATCATAAACAGAACGACTATTTTCCGAAATCCAAATCACTTGTCTATCTTGGCGATAAACTTGATATTCAAATCCCGAAATTTGACCCTGTTCTAGCATAATTTGGGTAAATTCTTGTCGTTCTTTAGGATTAACATATAATTGCTCTGAGATATTCCTAAGATTCTGGATTAAATCTTCGGGAGAATCGTAACCATAGATGCGAGCTAAGGCTGGATTAGCACTAAGATAATAACCATCAGGTGTAGATTGAAAAATTCCTTCAATAGCATTTTCAAAGATACTTCTATATTTAGCTTCTGCTTTTTGTTGCGCTTCTTCTGCTTGTTTTCGTTCTAATTCCGCCACAATTCGTCCCGCAAAAATATGAATCAAAGATTGTATTCGATCTTCATTTTTGATTGGTTGATCATGGAGTAAACATAAATAACCAATAATTTGTTCAGAATGACTAATAATCGGAACTCCAATAGAGGAGATAACTTGCAATTTTACTAAGAATGAAAGATGAGGAAAAAGTTCTTGAACCCGGTCAGAAAAATAGGTTAAGGATCGAGTTTTATTAATCTCATTACACAAGGTTTGATCCAGATCAAGTTCTGTATTTTCTAAAAAGTGATCGCCTCCCCAAAAAGCCAAGGTTCGTACTCGTCCGGGTATTTCTTGTATAACTTCTGTGACAATAACATAGCGAAACCCTAAAGTTAACCCTAAATGTTGGGCTAAGGCGGGAAAAAATTCAACCCCTGTTACGGATGCAGTCTCTAAGATTAAGCTTTGTAAAACCGCCTCTGCTTGTTGACGTTCTTGATTTTCCCGATCTAATAAAGCATTGGTTTCGGCTAATTCTAATACTCGTTTTTTTAGCTCATTTTGAGTTGTTTTTAAAGTTTGAATTACTAAATTTTTTTTATCGGTTGTTCTTCCCAATAAAATAGCCGTTATCAAAATCAATAAAATCACTAAACTAATCCGAATGGGTTCTGGGGTGAAAACACTAGGAACCCATTTTATCCAAGCGATATAGATAATATAAATAGAAATAACGCTGGTGCAGGCTAATCCGGTTTTTAATCCTCCTAAATTCGCGCATAATATTACGGAAAAACCCATTATTACAAAGGGGATAGGAACCCAGAAACCCATATCTTTGGAAATTTCGATGGCACTTACAATCAAAATTCCCACAAATCCACCTATCCAGAATGAAGTTTCATATAAAATTTTATGGATACCATATCGAATTAATCTCAATTTCACGCTAATCTCCCGGTTTTACTACTGATTTTAGAGATAGAATATCATTGCATAGTATTTAATAGTAACCTGTTCAACAGTATTCTTAAAGGGCAGTAAAAGTTGTAATTCAATAGGGTGAATATGGAAACATTTCTACAACGATATCAACAGTTTGGCATTCATTTGGGTTTAGAACGCATTCAACAACTCCTGGAACGTTTAGGAAATCCTCACTTTGATGTTCCTATCATCCATATCGCAGGCACAAATGGCAAGGGTTCTGTATGTTCTTACCTGTCTTCTATTTTGACACAGGCTGGTTATCGTGTCGGGCGCTACATTTCTCCTCATTTAATAGATTGGACAGAACGCTTATGTATTAATGAGCAACCGATTTCAAAACTCGATTTTTTACAAGTTTTACAACAAGTCGAAGACGCAATTTTACCCGATGAACCTCCTCCAACTCTGTTTGAAGTTGTGACATTGGCAGCTTGGCTATATTTTGCCCAAAAAAAGGTAGATATTGCTGTCATTGAAGTGGGATTAGGGGGACGTTTAGATGCCACAAATGTTTGTGATCATCCTTTGGTCAGTGTGATTACTTCCATTAGTTTAGATCATCAAGAATATTTGGGTTCAACACTTGCAGAGATCGCCTTTGAAAAAGCGGGAATTCTTAAACCTGGATGTCCGGTTGTCGTCGGTGTTTTACCATCAGAAGCTGAAAAGGTGATTCAACGCCGTGCGAGTGAATTTAACTGTCCGGTGACTTGGGTTAAACCTGCGGTTTGGGTTGGGGAGCAAAACCGCCTCAATTCCTTCCCCATTGCCCGTTATCAGGGTTTAGAATACCCTTTACCCCTATTCGGCAAGATACAGTTAATGAATTCTGCGATCGCCATTGCAACGGCACAAATCCTGGGTCAGCAAGGATGGAATATTTCAGAGGAGGCGATCGCTAAAGGGATAGAAAAGGCTCAATGGCCAGGACGATTACAATGGATAACCTGGCAAAATCATCGGTTACTGATTGATGGAGCTCATAATCCAGCAGCCGCAGAAGCTTTACGTCAATATGTAGACAATTTGCAGATTTCCTCAGTCACTTGGGTGATGGGAATGTTATCAACTAAAGATCATACTAATATTTTTAAAGCCGTATTAAGACCCGGTGATCGATTATATTTAGTTCCCATTCCCGATCATCCTTATGCAGAACCAGAACAGTTAGCTACTCTTGCTAAAACTTTGTGTCCTGGTTTAAACTGTTGTGAAGTTTATCCAGATTTAATTCCTGCCTTAGAAGTGGCTATTACCGAGGAAAATACATTACCTGTTCTCTGTGGATCATTGTATTTATTGGGTTATTTTTTACAACTTCTTGAGAAAAATTAAACCCTATAACCAAGTCATGGATTGCATAATTTTTTTAATTTCTAGGGGGGTAATCGTTTGATTAATTGTGCAGCCCTCCCGTTTTTCCTCAGTTCCAATTCCGTAAATTACTGAATCTTTAACTGAAAAACTCCAGATTTCAGATTGAGGAGAATTTAACTGTTCGGGTGAGGGGGTTTGATTATAGGAACTCCCCTCAAAAACCGCCCCGATATTAATTGTCGTTTTTCCAAATAACGGTGTTTCAATTGGGAATAAAAATCCGGCTTCTGGGCCACCCGTACCCCCCATAAATCCAGAAATATAGAAACAGTGATTATCGGAATTTCGATAAAGAATTTCATAACTGGATCGTCCCGAAGTTGGGGAGCCTTGAGTTGTGAATTTAGAAACACTGAACTCCGGTGGAATATAGTTCGGGAGGGCTACCGGAATACCTAAATTTTCTAAGGACTGTATTTGAGTATTATTAAGATTTCCTAGGGATTCAGCTAAGGTATTAATAGATAGGGGAAAAATTAAGCAAATATTTGTTAAAATTCCTGAACCTAAAATTAAGTATTTTCTCATTTTTAATTTTATTAAATCCCAAATCCTTAAAATGAATTTCCGATGTAGGGGCGAGGTGATCTCGCCCTTACAACTGATCTCAAAATAACTCCCCCGACTTCCTATAGTCCCTATCTTCGACACATAATTAACGTATTAGCCGAGATATATCCCTCCAGAGGCTCACTAATTTCAACCCAATCCCGTTTTTCACCATTAGTATCAGGAATTAATTTATAATTCTCAACTAATCTTACCCGTGCTCCTGAAGCAACACCCCCAACTCGTTCAGAAAATCGAGAGGGTTTTTCCCGTACAACAACCCCTTTCGGTGCGGCATATAAATCAATTTGACGACACAGACTCACGGGTGTTGGCTTAGGATTTTCCGCTTGATTTCCACAGTCTAATAAATTACCCGTTGCATCAGGAAAACCATTAGAAATATAACCTTTTACAGGGGCAGTAATTTCAATCCAAGTCCGACCATCGGGGCCACGAGTTCCTTGAGAATTATCGGCTAAGGTAACTTCCGTTTTAAAACCCACTCCACCAACAACAGGGGAATTTGGAGTCGGTCGCGCATGAACTGCTAATCCTTGAGGTTCGCCAATGCGACGGCACAAACTGGAACGACTTTGAGCGATTTGGGTGTCCGAATTCGGGGTTTGGGGTTTGGTTTGAATATTAGCTAAGGTGGGTAATTGACTTCCCATTACGGCTAATACAACGAATGCCAAAACTCGAAAGGACTGACTCCTTAATCGAAAATTATTCATGAATTTCACTCCTCATTAAATCCCACACATTTTTTTTTATTAGAACTGACGTAAAAAGCGTAAATCGCTGGCATAAACCCGCCGAATATCATCAATTTGATGGAGAACCATCGCAAACCGTTCTACACCAAAACCTGCTGCAAATCCCGTGTATTTTTCGGGGTCATACCCGGCAGCTTTTAAAACATTAGGATCAACCATGCCACATCCTAACACTTCTAGCCATTTTCCTTGCCATTGTAAATCGACTTCCGCCGAAGGTTCGGTAAAGGGGAAATAACTCGCCCGGAAGCGCACGGGTAAATCCCCAAACATTTGTCGGAGAAACTCTTTAATGGTTCCTTTTAAATCTGTAAACCGCAACCCTTCTTCAATGGCTAAGAGTTCAATTTGATGGAACACCGCCGCATGGGTCGCATCAACAGTATCCCGACGATAAACCCGACCCGGTGCGACAATGCGGATGGGGGGTTGATGTTGTTCCATGTAGCGAATTTGTACCGATGAGGTATGGGTTCTTAATAAATTGCCATCGGGTAAATAAAACGTATCCTGCATATCCCGTGCAGGGTGATCCGGGGGGGTATTTAAGGCTTCAAAATTATAATAGTCCGTTTCCATTTCCGGGCCAGAAGCAACGGTATACCCCAACCCCACAAAAATGTCTAAAGCGCGATCAATAATGCCATTGAGGGGATGAATTCGACCTTGGGAATGATAAACTCCTGGCATCGTCACATCCAGGGTTTCCGACTGAAGTTGGGCTTCGAGTTGGGCACGCTGTAAAGCGGTGCGTGTTTCCTCTAAACCCGTTTCTAAGGCTTTTTTAACCTCATTGGCTAACGCTCCAATGCGAGGTCGTTCACTGGGGTCAAGTTTTCCCATAGCCCCTAAAACTACAGAAACTTTACCTTTTTTGCCTAAATAGTTAATTCGTAATTGTTCTAATTCATCCAAGGTTTGACAAGCTGCGATCGCTGTTATTCCCTCGGCGCGTAAGTCTTCCAGTTGAGTTTCTAATTCACTAAGTTGAGTTGCCATATATTAGGATCAAGAATAGAGCGCTTAAGGGGGGTAGGGGGATTGAATTTGTCCTGCCTTTGCTGAGTTTAACTTAATTTGCCCTCCTTCTGGGATGAGTCTTTGGGCTAAAAAAATCAAGATCACAACCAATTCAGAGGTTAGACGGATTAAGAGTGAAGATTCCCCTGATTAGCAAAAAATGGACATATTTTTTGTGCCGAACCCATCTTGAGAACTTGATTCTGACTCGACTACACTAGGTTTTTTAAGATGATGGGTGTAGGGGGAATTATGGGGCAAACAGGGGTTAGGATGGGTATGCAGATTCGGGACGCAGTGGAGACGGACTTACCAACAATTGTAGAGATTTATAACGCGGCGGTTCCGGGACGCACAGCAACGGCTGATTTAGAACCAATATCCGTCGAAAGCCGAATTTCTTGGTATCAGGAACACAAAGCCCAAACTCGTCCGGTGTGGGTCGTCGAGTTAGATCACCAAATTGTAGGCTGGTTAAGTTTTCAGGCGTTCTATGGTCGTCCAGCTTATCAGAGTACCGCAGAACTCAGTATTTATATTCATCCTGAGTATCAAGGTCAAGGAATTGGTAAAAGACTATTAACCCAAGCCCTAAATCACAGTCCTAAGTTAGGATTAAAAGCTTTAGTGGCGTTAATTTTTGCTCACAATCAACCGAGTTTAAAATTATTTGAAACTTTTGAGTTTAAACAATGGGGTTATTTACCCAAAGTTGCTAATTTAGATGGCATTGAACGAGATTTAGTGATTATGGGACGTCATGTATAGGGGGATGGGGAACAGTTTAATGATCCCTTAACCTTGATTTAATACTGATTTATAATCGTTTTGATGTGCTCAACAACGGTATGGGTTTGTTCCACCATGGCTAAATGCCCACAGTTGGGGATCTCAATCACATTGTTATCCCCTTGACGAAATAGCCAATGAAAACTGGCTAAATGGCGAACATATTGAGGTTCCATAATTCCATCTTGCAGTCCCGCTATAAAATAAACGGGTTGTTGCAGTCGAGACACCACCTGGGGTAAACGATGGACTTCCGCTTCGGTTGTAGAATCTAATAATGCCCCTAATGCGGCTTCAGGATGGGCAATGACAAAATCGATTAACCGTTGTCGTCCCCACCGTTGTTTGAGGGGACAGGCGACTTGAGCGCGGGTAAAGATTAAATCCAATAACGGTAAATAACACAACCATCGGGGGCGAAATTTAACAATTTGTTCACCAACGGAACGAAATTTCTCAAATTCCTCTTTTAAGTAAATTCCCCCACCCGCATTCACACAAATAACGCCTTTCACCTGTTCTGGCAGTTTATCCGCTCCTAAAAGGGCAATGGTTCCCCCTAGAGAATGACCCACTAACCAAGCATTGTTGAGGTTTAGGGTGTCCAACAGAATGGCTAAATCTTCAGCGTAGGAAATGGGGGTATAAACGGCGAGTCGTGAGGGGTTTCCCGCCAACAGTTGAGAATCTCCAAATCCTCGTAAATCATAAGATAAACATTGATATTGTGGGGCTAATAGGTCGATGACGGGTTGCCAGTAATGACGACTCAATAACCAACCGTGAATAAAAACCAGTACGTCACCCGATGAGGTGGGCGACGTCAATTCGTAAGTGTGTTTAACTCCCTGGATATCGATAGTAGCCATAATCCTATCGTATCCTGAAATGTACTTTTCAGAAATGAGTAATCCGCTTCACCGGGAACACTATACAGTTAACGGTCAACCATCAACTGTATAGTTCTGTGATAATATGTAAAGAAAAAATTAACCTTGGGCGTATTTTTATTAATCGTCCAACCCTTGCAAGCTTATTTAACAACTGAACCATGAGTAGCTCTCTCGCTAAAGCTGTCTTATTCGTAGACGGCTATAACATTATTGGAATATGGCCGCTATTGCGACAGAAACGGGATGGTGACGGGATGGAAGAAGCCCGTAGACACTTGATTGAAACGTTAGTGGACTATAGTGCCTTTGAAGGGTTAGATGCTCGCATTGTGTTTGATGCCCACTATCAAAATACTCCCAGTTTTAGCGAAGCCATTACCCGCAATGTGTCGATTCATTATACAGGTTTTGGACAAACCGCAGATACTTATATTGAAAAACTCTGTGCTTCTTTGGGTCGTCAATTGCGGTTGTCCCGACGTCGATTAATTGTCGCCACTTCAGACCGCGCTCAACAGTTGACGGTCACGGGTTATGGGGCTGAATGGCTGTCCGCCGAACAATTAGCCGAAGCGGTGGAAGCTACAACCCGCCGTCGCCAACGCCGTCATCAACCCCGGAAGCAATCGTCTAGTCGTTTCTTGGCGAGTTCCCTAGATGCAGAGGCTCAAACCCGCCTCGCTCAGTTGAGAATGGGCTTAAAATAGCCTCTATAAAGGCTTTTCAGGATTTAAAATCAAACTTCAAAAAATTTTTTCAAAAAGGCTTGCAAAATTCTAGGGTTTGGCGCTACTATAATTAACTGTGGCTAAAAGAGAGACACAACGTTCCTCGGTAGCTCAGCGGTAGAGCGGTCGGCTGTTAACCGATTGGTCGTAGGTTCGAATCCCACCCGAGGAGTTCACCCCAATAATATTTGAATATTAAATCAGACCATAACCTGATCTGGTATTTCAATCAGTATCCTGCATTTCTGTTGAGAAACGTAGGATATTGTTCTGTCTATTTTAATAACAAGGATGATTTTACCCTTATTTCTCAGTTTAACTTTATTAGCCCAAGCTGCCCCTCCTGCGCGGGAAATTGTACAACCTCAAGAAGTGCGACCGTTACCCGGACAATTAGATCAAATCCCTGTTTTTAATAGTAATAGTCCTGAACTAATTTTAAACGAAGGAATTTTACTTTCAACCTTTCCCCAAACCGATAAAAAACAACCAGAAGCCCACTTAAATTTTCCTTTTAAAGGTAAATTTGATATTTTTGCCCACCACGTCGCTAAACCTGCCCAAGAAAACGATTTAAGAACGCTTTATTTAGGAATATTAGCTTATAATCCAGGCAATAAACCTATTACAATTCATATTTTACAAGCCGCGAGTTATTTAAGTCAACCCGATGCTCCATTTATTCCTCTGGATGCTGTTTTAGATAATATTAATGGGAATATTTATGCAGGGCCAGGAAGTCGGGTCATGAGTGATATTTTAAGGGGAAAACGACAACCTGAATTTGTTGAAAAAATTGTGATTCCGCCCCAAAGCAGTCGTCTATTATTAAATGCACCCATTCCGGTTAAAAATTTAGAACCGCCTTTAAATGGTCGGTCAACCTTAATGCGTTTAGAAAGTAATGGAGAAGTTTATATTGCCAGTTTAGCGAAATATGCAACGGTGCAACAAAATAGAACCGAAATTGCACCCACATTAACAGAATGGGAACAATTATTAAAGTTAGGAACATTAGTAACACCGCGCGATCGCACTCCGACACCACCGAATACAAATCCTCAACAAATCATTTATGGAAGAGTCGCTGGAGTTGCATTAGGTTCCCGTTGGAATGGCAATATTGTTGATACTAATAATTCTATTTTAACGATTCCTAAACCGGGAGAAGCTTTTTCTTATCCTCTTGCAACATTACCAAGAGGACAGTTAGGAACTAATCAAATTCAAAGTGCTCCCTTAGTCGTTCGATATCCTGATACTGCTTATCAAGCTCATGGAAATTATGGCATAGAATATAACTTAAATTTACCCTTACATAACCCTACCAATCAACTCCAAACGGTTATTTTAACGTTACAAACTCCCATCAAAGAAGAAAAATTATCCCAACCCGGCTTAAGGTTTTTTGACCCCCCCGCACCCCAAGTGTTTTTCCGAGGAACAGTTCGATTTAGTTATAAAGATGAGCAAGGAAAATCCCAAACTCGCTATGTTCATTTAGTACAAAAACGGGGTCAACCCGGAGAACCGTTAGTCAAATTAACCTTAAAACCCAAAGAAACCAGACCTGTTAAAGTTGATTTTCTTTATCCTCCAGATGCGTCTGCTCCTCAAGTTTTGACGGTGCAAACATTACCGTTAAAATAAATCTAGTTTCAGTTGAATTTCACGAATTAAAGCTTGTTACCAACCCAGCTTTTAAGGACTACACCATAAATTGTTCATTTTGTCAATACCTCTATCTGTTGCTTAACATTCCTTTCCCAAAATTCGTGCATCGATACGCCGAAATTTAGTTATAAAACCAACAGATTGAACGACACAATCGGGGTTTTAGCCTTCATTTTTACAATTAGACACAATAAGCCCTTTGGTGCTGTTTTTTCAATGATACCAGAACCCCGATAATCTCGTCAACTATTTGAAAGTTATTCTCAATAAAATATCAAAAATTCCTAACAATCTTTTAAAAAACAAAATTATTTTGCCTGATTAATTAAAACAAGTTATTAAAGCAACGGATATTTCTCAATGACCAGAGTAGATCCGTTGCTTCAGCAAGCCCTAGCTAGAGATCAGCAGGGATGTGAGATCACGGCATTCTACATCATGCCCATGCCACCCATGCCACCCATGCCACCCATACCGCCCATACCGCCCATACCGCCCATGGCATCCATATCGGGCATTGCGGCTTTCTTCTCAGGCTTTTCGACCACTAAGGCTTCAGTTGTTAACACTAATCCCGCAATAGATGTGGCATTTTGCAGTGCAGAACGTACCACTTTTGCCGGGTCAATAATTCCAGAAGCAATTAAATCTTCGTATATTCCCGTTAAGGCATTATAACCCATGCTAAATTCAGTGTCACGGACATTTTCTACCACGACAGCACCTTCAGCCCCAGCATTACTGGCAATATAATATAACGGAGCTTCTAAAGCTTTAGAAATAATTCCGGCTGCAATTTTTTCTTCATCATCGAGTTGGGATTTAATTTCATCGACTTTTTTAGCCAGATGAATTAACGTTGTTCCACCACCCGGAACAATTCCTTCTTCAACGGCGGCTTTTGTTGCATTCAACGCATCTTCAATTCGCAGTTTCCGAGATTTCATTTCCGTTTCCGTAGCAGCACCGACTTTAATCACTGCCACACCACCAGCTAATTTAGCAATCCGTTCTTGGAGTTTTTCGGCATCATATTCAGAGTCGGTTTCTTCCAATTGACGGCGAATCTGCTCAACCCGTTTTTTCACATCGGCTTGAGTTTTGCTATCAGCTACAATAATGGTATTGTCTTTTTCAATGGTGATTTTGCTGGCGGTTCCTAACATCTCTAAAGAAACCGTATCTAAGCTTAATCCGACTTCTTCAGAAATTAATTGTCCCCCTGTGAGAACGGCAATATCCTGTAACAAAGCTTTGCGACGTTCACCGAAACTCGGAGCTTTAATCGCCGCAACATTCAACACGCCTCTGGCTTTATTAACCACCAAGGTTGCTAAAGCTTCCCCATCAATATCTTCAGCAATAATTAACAACGGTTGACCCGAACGGGCAATTTTTTCCAAAACAGAAACTAAGTCCTGAATAGAACTAATTTTTTTATCCGTAATCAAGATTCTGGCGTTAGAAAATTCCACCACCATCCGTTCATTATCGGTAATAAAATAGGGAGAAATATATCCCCGATCCAGTTGCATTCCTTCCACCACATCTAATTCGGTGGTGATGGATTTAGATTCTTCAACGGTAATCACCCCATCTTTGGTAACTTTTTCCATCGCTTGGGAGATCATTTGACCGATTTCTTCATCGTTTCCGGCGGAAATTGTAGCGACTTGGGCGATCGCATCTCCTTCAACGGGTTTAGCAACGGCTTGAATTTCTTGGACTAAAATCTGAGCAATTTTTTCCATTCCCCGTCTCAAGGCGACCGGATTAGCCCCGGCTGCGACGTTTTTTAGCCCTTCATGAATCATGGCTTGGGCTAAAATAGCGGCGGTTGTTGTTCCATCTCCAGCCACTTCATTGGTTTTGGAGGCGACTTCCTGCATCAGCCGAGCGCCTGTATTTTCGAGGGGGTCAGCAAGTTGAATTTCTTTAGCAACCGTGATGCCATCATTAACGATTTCAGGAGCACCAAATTTCTTCTCTAATAAGACATTGCGACCTTTGGGGCCAAGGGTGACGCGCACCGCATCGGCTAAGGCATTTACGCCTTTTTCTAAGGCTTTACGAGATTCTTCACTAAACGAAACAATTTTAGCCATCTTACAATATTGTTAATCACCAATAGGTTACTTTAGCACTCAACTGTTCCGAGTGCTAGTTCGGAAATCCGTCCTACTTAAGTTTTAAGAGGGAACAGGGAACAGGGAACAGGGAACAGGCAATAGGCAATCTTGCTATAGGCAATAGGCAATAGGCAATAGGCAATAGGCAATTACGAATTACGAATTACGATTGGGGAATGGTGAATAGGGGGCGAAAGCAGAAATACTAATATTAAAAATCATATAGCAATCCCAAATAGGTTGTAATAATTTAAAAGTGATATGAAATAGCTAGAAGTATTATCCCTGTTCCCTGTTCCCTGTTCCCTTTTAATCGTTGATTGCTTGATAAATATTAATTAACTGTTGACGTCCATATAATTGCACACGACCGACGTAACGAGTGGGAAACTTGCCATTAATTTGTTGATGGGTTTCTTCATTCATTAAAATCCGGCAGGTTCCCTCACTATAAAAGGATTTATCATAACTTTCTAAACGCGCAGCAATATTAACACTATCGCCTAAAGTTGTATATTCCATCCGTTGAGAACTGCCTAAACTTCCAGTAACGACAACTCCGGTAGCAATTCCAATTCTCATAGAAATTAGGGGTTGATTTTGTTGTTGCCAATGTTGATTAAGCACTCGCAATTTTTCTCCCATCGCTAAGGCACAGGATACCGCAGAAGTTGCATCTTGAGCAATTTCTTGGGTACTATTTCGAGGAATAGGAACTCCAAATACTGCCATAATAGCATCCCCCATAAATTTATCAACAACCCCATCATGTTCAAACACAATATTCGCCATGGCATTCATATATTCATTTAACCAAGTCATTAACATTGCGGGTTCCATGCGTTCAGCAATGGTACTAAAACCTTTAATATCCGTAAACAGGACAGTTGCTATCATTTTCTGCCCTAAAATTTGACCTTTTTGTAATAAATCCTCTCGATTTTGCCATATTGTTTCCGCAATTTTGGGGGTAACATACCGTTGAAATAACGTCATCACCATTTTTCGATCTTGACGTTCAACATTAGCAATATAAGCCGTAACCACCATCCCAGAACTGACTAATGCTAATAAGGGAGAAACTAAGGGAAGCCACCAACCACTAATAAAAGCACTATAAGAAATAATAATTAAACCTCCACTGGCTAAAATCAACCAATAAACTGTCCAACGGGTTCCCCCATAAATCCATCCTAAACTGCTACCAACCGTTGACCAAAGAAACACCCAAAACCATTCTGTCCGATCTGACCAAACATGAATTAAGGTGCGTCCATCGATAGCACTACTAATCAGTTGGCTGGCAATATTAGCATGAATAATTACCCCTGGTGTACGATCATTAATACTAAATAAATTACTGGTATAAGGAGTAAAAAATAGATCATTTAAACTTTGAGCAAAGGGGCCAATGAATACAATTTTATCATGAAAAAAATCCGGTGGAATCTCATTATTTAACACTTGAGTCATGGAAATTTTATGAAAATTATCCTGCGATCCCCGATAATTTAATAAAATTTGATAGCCATCATCATCAGCGCGAACATAACCGCCATCATTTTCTGTAAATCGTGTAAATTCAGCTTTTCCTAATTTGACTTGCTGATTCGCAGTCATTTTAGGGATAATCCCTTGAGTTTGTAAATAAAGTAAAGCAACGGTCGCCCCTAAATTTAAAATCGTAGGACGTTCTGGGGGTTTTATAGATAATAATGCCCGTCTAATTTTGCCATCTGCATCTAAAATTAAATCCGCCGCCCCCACTTGATTTTTATCTTTTAAAATCGGAGGCGGTTCAATGGAAGCTCGATTTTGATCCTCAACAACTTTCTCTACACCCACTAAATTCGGGGTTGTTTTAAATACCTTAATTAAATCCTCATGTCCCGGTTGAACAGGTAAATTCCGATAAATATCTAATCCAATCGCAATCGGTTTTTGAAGCTTTATTTTTTCTATTAATTGTGCTAAAATAGCATCAGGAATCGGCCATTGCCCTAGCTTTTTCAAATCCGGTTCATCGATAGTAACAATGACAATCCGGGAATCAGGAGGTTCTAGGGGGCGCCACCGCACAAATTGATCAAAGGTTGCCCAATCTAAAAGTTGTAAAAAACCTGTACTTTGCAGGGCAATAACTGAAGCCGTTATCACAGGACTTAACCATAAATAACGAAATAACTTCAGCCATTGCCCAGAAGATTTCCATCTGAAAGTATGAAGTCTGAAGACCGTTTGTTTTTGTTTCATAACTCCATACTTCATTCGAGTTTAACCTTAATTAGTTCTCAAGCGCATTCACAAACGGTTGATTCGCAATGGATTCTAAACCAACGGATTGTAACAGTTCATTCCATTGCTTGGTTAATGTTTCATCCATCGGTTGATTTTGACGCAGTTGGGCTAAAGTGGCTAAACTTTCAAACCAAATTCCATTTTCAGCATAAATTTTAGCTTGTTCTAGGGGTTTAGCTTGTTGTAGTTTAGCTGTTAACGTGGCATCGGGTTCTGTTCTGGTGACTTCCCCGCTTACAAACACAACTTTAGGTTCCTGCGCGTTTTCATCGTTGTAAATCACCCCAAATGACCAACGATAGGTTTGACCAATTTTTAACGGAGGAGTATCTTTTGGTAGAGCAATACTGAGGATACCGGGTTGATTGGGAAGCGTTAAACGAGTTTGGTAAATATCGTTGTTATTTTCATCTTTTAAGCTAAAAGCGGCTTCTTTTGCCGGAATTGCAGGAACATAGAAAAAGAATGTCGGGGTAGCCGCAACCGTCAATCCTTTAATATCCGTTTCTTGGCGATTGGTTTGAGAATAAAATGCCGGAACTAAGGCCATTAAGGGGGGTGCGGTTTGAATCGCAGCCAGAGTTTGACCGCGAGACCCTCCTCCGGCAGTGCGGCTGGGCATTCCTTCCCCTGGTGGGGGTTCAAAAGCCATGCTAATTTGGATTCCCTCTGAACGGGTTGGTTGAGCCATAACGGACAGTTGCGGAACAAAAGCTCCCCCCACAAGGGTCAGGAGAGATAGGCTAATCCAGTGCTGGTGCAAACGGTTGTGAAACATAAAAGTATGAGTCTCCAAAGAATACTCAGAAAGAATTGAACTAGAGTCAAGAGGACTCCTGTTAGATCACGGGTCTTGGATGATGCACTAATACTTTAATTTTATTAACCTATCTTCAGAGTTACAAATCTATTGCCAATTTCCCACCAAAACAAAGGGAGCCCAATAATAGGGATCTTGATATTTTGGCTGTTGTAACAGCTTTAACTGCGCTTGACGCAGAGCTTCGGCTTTACTGATTTGTTGCTGAGTTAATTCTTGATAAAATTCTGCCATCAAGGAGGCGGTAGAGGTATCGTTAACTTGCCATAACGTCGCTAGGGTACTCCGTGCCCCAGAACGCACCGCTACACCCGCTAATCCTAAAGCAGCCCGTTGATCTCCTGTTGCGGTTTCGCAAGCACTTAAGACTAATAATTCTACCGGATTTTGTTCTCCCCGTTGGCGACGGCTGAGAAAATCATCTAAATCCTTAACATTAATTCGACTATCCCAGGTTAATAAAAAAGTATCTTCCGCTTTAGAACTAAATTGTCCATGGGTGGCTAAATGAACAATGGGAAAGGGGGTTTCTTGAATTTGTTGTTGAACAGCCTCACGGGTAAATTGTTGATTTAATAAAACTTTTGTCGGAACTTCTGCCTGAATTTTTTCAAGTTCAGACGCAACGGCAGGTAAAGCCGAAAACCCTTGACGAGCTTCACTTAACCCAACAGTTAAGGCTTTAATTTGATTTCGTTTTAAAGATTGAGAAGCTAAGAGTTGTAAACCTGGAGTTAGAGCTAAATTATAGTTTTGAACTAGATAATTTTTGCCATCATAAAGGGCAGCCATTGGCACATTTCGCAGAGAACCATCTAAAACAAAGACTAAGGTTTTAATTGAGCTATTTTTGAGATCAGCTTCAGCCGGACGAATGAGCCAATCGTAAACTTTTTGAGATAATTCCAATCGTTCTTTTGTAGAAAATATCGGTTGAAAAGACAGTCGTAATTGACGAATTGTATTTTCAACCTGTTGTTGAGAAATTTCGGTAGAATAGTGGCGTAAAGGTTGACCCGGAATTGAGAGAATAACTTCTAAACGATTGGCTAAAATAATCGGATAAATGATGGCTGCATTGGGATCAATTTGATCAATTTCTTGAGGTTTAATTTCTTGATCTAAACACGCTTCTTGGAAAAAGTTATCGAGTTCAGCAAGTTGTAAGGATTCTATCAATTCACGGGCCGTTTTTAGGTTATCGGGAGTCGGAGATTGTAAAATTAAATCGACTAATTCTCGATAAACAGGTTCTACACTTTCTCGAAAGGAGAATTGCACATCTTGGTTAATCGCAACTAAGTCTTTTCTGAGAAATTTTAAAGTATTAACCGCTTCAGTATAAGCAGCGATCGCTTGGTCTTTCTGATTTTGTTGTTTTAGAAGTCTTCCTAGTTGCCATTGCCATTGATAAGCAATATCAGAAGCATTAATAGATTGAGCAATTAATAACGCTTGTTCAGTTAATTTCTGAGCTTCTAAGGGTTGTTGATTTTGTTCATAAAATTTCCCTAAACTTCCTAAAGCGTAAGATTCAGAACGGAGATCTGTTAAAGTTTTAGAAGATTGAATTGCAGTATTTAATAAATCAATAATTTTAGAATCATTAGAACTTGAATTTAACTTTATTAAAGAATTTGTAAAATTAACCATAGCATAAACCAAACTCCGACTCACGGGAATTTGAGAAATAGAATCTTGAATTTCCTTCGATAGAGTTTCTGCTTCTTTGTCTTGTTTTAAATCAATCAGTAAACTATATTCATTAATCAAAGCTTGCAGTCTTTCTAAACTATTCGATGCTGTTTTTACTGCCTTTTGATAATTTTCTAAAGCGACATCAGAATTATTTTGAGCGCGATTAAGATTGGCTAAACTTAAATAAATTTGGCTTAAAACTTGAGAATAATTAGAATTTTTTGCTAACTCTAAACTTTCTTGCAAAACAGCTTGAGCCGTTGTTAAATCTCCCACTTTTTTTAAAGTATTGCCTAAACTTAATAAAGCCGTTACTTTAATTAAAGAATCCGGTTGAGATTTCAGGGTTTCATTAACTTCTGTTAACATTTTTAAAGATTGTCGATAGAGTCCCAAGGTTTGTAAAGCCGTTGCTTGGTTTATTTGGTTAGTAATTTCTCCTAACAAATTTCCCGCTTCCGCATAAAGTTTAAACGCTTTTTGCCAAGTTTTAATGGCTTGTTCAGGTTGTCCTTGGGTAAGTTCTAATTGACCTTGAATCTCTAAAATTTGAGCTAGAATTAAAGGCTTTTTAGGAAAGGATAAATCTTGAATTAAAGCCAAACTTTCCTGTAGAACTTTTTCGGCTTGTTCCCATTGTCCTAATTGTTGTAAAACTAATGATAGATTACTTAAAGCGATCGCTTGATTAACAACATCTCCTTGTTGAGAGAACCCTAAAATAGACTGTTGTAAAATATCAGCAGCTTGAGTATATTGTCCTTGTTGATAATATTGTTTTCCTTGGTTAAATAATGTTGCTGGATCAGGTTTATAACTTTCAACCGAGGTCGGAGGTTGATTTTTGAGAGAAATTAAGGTAAAATTACTAAATAAAAAAATTGGTAAAATTCCGAGATTAATTAAACTTTTTTTTAACATGATTGACCTCCCTAAATGAGCCTATGGTTAGCTGGTGAGTGTGTCAAAAACTGCGATAATAAAATGTCAGGTAGTGTGTGCGCTGCGCTTACGCACCCTGCGGGTTATTTGATGAGACAATCTGCTTTTACCAGACGATAGAGTTGATTTTGATAGATAGTACAACGATTCCACGATTGTAACAGGATCGGTTGTTGTTTTCCTTGAAGTTGACTTAAGGCTTGTTTTCCTTGATCTGGCCATTGTTTAAACCAAACATTCTCGGTCATATATTCAGGACTGAAAGCTTTTTGATCAATCAGAAAATAATCAACGCCATACTTCTGAATAAACTGTTTCACTGTGTCTAAATTGGGGCTATATTGGGCAAAAATTAAATCTAAAACCCTAGGTTTAATTTGACGATAATATCCCTTTTGATACGGTAAAGCGTGTTCCCAGGAAACTAAAACCGGACGTTGAGAAAAAATGGGTAAATTATCTGCTTCTAAGGATAAAGAAGCCGTTAAAGTATCTTTCGGTTGTTGTTGTAAAAACTGATAAACTGCTGGATCTGTTCCAATGGTATAAGCAGTTCGTGGAAAAGCTTTTCCCCAAATAAAAAACGGATAAAAAATTAGCACAAAACTAAATACAACCGTTGATGCTAAAGCAATAATTTGTTTAAGAGTAGCTTGAAAAATCCCATCTAAGACAACAATTAAAAAAATTGCTGTTGAAATCGCTAAAATGATGCGGAAACTATGACTGGTGTAGCGACTGGGAAGAAATAACTTAAACAATAAGAGATGGGCGATCGCAAATAACCCTATAGATGTTAGGATTAAATACAGCAGAATATTAATTTTAGAACTAATTTTTTCCACCAACGGAAACTGACGGGGAAATCGGAACAAAATTGGTAAGAAAAATCCTAATATAACTAAAGGCGGATTCAGGGAAATTTTAAGGCCACTGCGACTATTTTTAAACCAAAAATTTAACCCCCTATTGCTATAGAAAAATGCTGTTCTTCCCTTATCTAAAAATTCCGGCATCGTTTTAGCTTCTTGGGCTGAAATGGTCGGGCCATATTCAGAAGTAGAGAAAAAATAAGGGATAATCACTAAGGTTGCAACCCCTAAACCAACAGCCGAAATGATATAATCCTGACGATTATTAGAAAATTGCAGTTTCCCTTTTTCCCACTGAATTAACCGCAAAATTAAAACCCCAGAAGCAACTAACATTAAGGGGCTATAAATATTCCCCATAATTGCCATACAAATTCCCACGCCCAGAGGAGATCGACGTAACAAGAAATAGAGAAAAGATAGAAACGCGGGATAAGCAAAACCGCTACTAACAGCCGTTGTTAATTCCCCATGTAACCAAAGATTTTGATTCAACAATAAAGACCCAATAAAACCAACCGTTGGGACAGGTAAAAGTTCAATACAAATCCCAAAGCAAAAAAGAGTCGTTAATAATCCTAAAAATAAAGGTAAAATCTTATTTAAAAGCAGAGGATTAATCCCTAAATTTGCCATCAAATGATAAAATCCACTCACACCCGAAGGCGTAATGGATTGATAAAAATCAGCAATTAAATCATTAGGAAATAAATCAGGATCAACAAACCGTTGCATCCAAAATAGATGTTGTCGGGCATCATCCATGATTAAATATTCTCCACTGAAAGCTTTTTGTAAAGGCGGAATGGCAAAACTAATGGAGAAAACTAGACTCAAGGTCAACCAAAAGATCATTCGAGGGCTAAATCGATGATCTTCTGGGGCGGTTAAAAACTTCTGGAGACGGGATACTAGCATCTAAAAATTGATCCAAAATCAGATATAATTGACCCGAAATCCGAGTCTGATCCTTTCAGATAATACAATAGGTTGAGAAATTCAGCAGATAAACGATATGTATCAAGTGGTGGATGGAGAGTTAACAACGGCAATTCAAACAACCTTAGCGGAAGGAAAAGGACTGTCTTTAGTCATTCCTGCCTTTAATGAAGAAGCCGCAATTGCAACGGTTGTGACGGGAATGATTAACCTCTTGAAACCAACTGGAGGCGAATTTGAGGTTTTAGTGGTTGATGATTGTTCAACGGATTCAACAGCAGAAAAGGCAAAGCAAGCGGGAGCAAAAGTCATTCGTCAGGGTCGAAATCGGGGTTATGGTGCGGCTTTAAAAACAGGAATTCGTAAAGCAAAATATGGATTAATTGCCATTGCAGATGCTGATGGTCAACACGATGCTGAACAATTAGCGAGTTTATTAATGGCGTTAGGCGATGCAGATGTTGCGATAGGAACTCGTTATAATTCACCTGTTCCATTTTTAAGAAAACCTGGAAAATTAATCTTAAAATGGGTAGCGAATTGGGTGACAGGATGGAAGATTCCTGACTTAAATTCGGGCTTAAGAGTCATGAGACGAGAAGCAATTTTTGATTGTATGCACCTTGCCCCCGATGGATTTTCCTTTAGTACCACAACAACCATTGCCTTAATTAATAATGGGTGGTTAATTCAGTGGGTTCCGATTATTATTAATCAACGAGTGGGTCGTCCCAGTTCAGTTAAAATTGTTAGAGATGGATTAAATACCATTTTGTTAATTATTAGAATTGTGGTGTTATTTGCCCCTTTAAGAGTATTTTTACCCGTCAGTTTATTTTTAATTGTTGCAGGTTTAATTAGTTCGATTTCAGGCATAATATTAGAAGATAACCTAGCGGATCGAGATGTGATTATATTATTATCAGGAATCATAATCTTTTTCTATGGAATATTAGCGGATCAATTATCAGCAATTCGTCGAGAAATGAAACAGATGTAGGGGCGAGGTTCGCCCACCCTGGGTCAGAAAACGTAGGGGCGGGAGAACCCCGCCCTTACAGAGTTAGGAGGATAAAATCATGAATCAAAAATTATCTAAAACAGCAATTATTTCCATTGATGTTGAAACGGACTGGGGAGGAAGACTTCCCGCTTCTACAGAAACAATTCGAGGAGTTAAAGTGGGTTTACCGAAGATTTTTGAGATTCTAAATCAATATCAATGCCCCGCAACTTTATTTATTAATGGAGAAATTGTTCCCTATATTCAAGAAGAAATTAATATTTCGATTCAAAAAAAATTTGAAATCGGTTCTCATGGTTTTACCCATCGAAAAATGCCTGAACTATCAAAAGATGAGATTATCAAAGAATTAGCAAAATCAAAAGCGATTTTAGAAGAGTATACAGGTCAAAAAATACGAGGATTTCGTGCGCCTCAAGCTCGAATTCCTGAAGGATTATATCAGTATTTAAAACAAACTAATTATGAGTATGATTCCTCGGTTTTTGCTGGAAAAATGCCTTCTCGGTTTAATAATCAAAATGTTCCAATTGAACCCTATTTACAAGATAATATCTGGGAAATTCCCGTTAATAGTTTACCCTTAATTCCATTACCGATGGGGTTATTATGGATTGATTTATTTCAATTATCCTTAATTCAACTGTTATCCTCAGTTTCTCCCCTTCCGCCTATTGTTCAAGTTTATATGCACCCCTTTGATTTTATTCCAGCCTATTCCGTCGAGGATTTATCAATTCCCTGGGGAGCAAAAGTATGGTATACTCGTCAACAAGGTTCAGCCTTAAAAACCCTAAATTGTTTACTATATTGGTTACAACAATTAGGGTATACTTTTAGAACGGCGGGTGACGTGATTAATTCTTGTTCGATGTCATAATCCCCTAATCTTTTATCTTTCAAATCATAATGTATTCTCATTCCCATCGCATTGCTGTTCTTGGTTTAGGATATGTAGGTTTACCTGTTGCCATTGCCTTTGCTGAAGTTTTCCCCGAAACCGTTGGATTTGATATTAAACTAGAACGAGTTGAAGCTTTAAAACAAGGAATTGATATTACCGGAGAAATTGACCCAGAACGGTTAAAAAATTCATCTTTAAAATTTACAGCATCTCTTCAAGATTTAAAAGACTGTAACTTTTATATTGTAGCAGTTCCCACGCCTGTTGATAAAAATAATCAACCCAACTTAACCCCCTTAATTAAAGCTTCTGAACTCTTAGGAAAAGTAATAAAACCCGGAGATATTATTGTTTATGAATCAACGGTTTATCCAGGGGTAACAGAAGAAATCTGTGGTAAAATATTAGCCCAAATTTCTGGTTTAAAACAAGGAATTGATTTTAAATTAGGCTATTCTCCAGAACGAATTAATCCGGGGGATAAATCCCATACCTTAGAAAAAATTGTGAAAGTGGTTTCAGGAGAAGATGAACCCACCTTAAATAGTATTACTGAAGTTTATAGCTGCATTATTCAAGCCGGGGTTTATCGTGCACCTTCGATTAAAGTTGCAGAAGCAGCGAAAGTGATAGAAAATATTCAACGAGACTTAAATATTGCTTTAATGAATGAATTAGCTATTATTTTTGATCACTTAAATATCCGCACTCAAGATGTATTAAATGCAGCTAGAACCAAATGGAACTTTTTACCTTTTACCCCTGGATTAGTTGGCGGTCATTGTATTGGTGTTGACCCGTATTATTTAACGGCAAAAGCCGAAGAATTAGGCTATCATCCCCAAGTTATTTTAGCGGGAAGACGGATTAATGATAGCATGGGAACTTATTTAGCTCAACGTTTAGTTAAACTGTTAATTCAAGCCAATTGTTCCATTCCTAGTGCAAAAGTTGGAATTTTAGGATTAACCTTTAAAGAAAATGTACCTGATTTACGCAATAGTCGCGTTCCTGATATTGTGGCGGAACTTCATCAATTTAGAATTCAACCGTTAATTCATGACCCCTTAGCTGACCCTGTTGCCACTCAACAAGAATATGCTATGACATTAGTAAAGTGGTCAGATTTATTGAACCTAGATGCGATGATTCTTGCGGTTCCCCATCAAACTTACCTCGACCTTCCTGTAGAAAAACTATTAGGGTGTTTAGGAAATAAAGGTGTCGTGATGGATGTCAAGTCTGTTCTTAACCCTAATTTAATTCCCTCTCATATTCACTACTGGAGTTTATAAAAAAATGGCAAATTTATTAGTCACTGGTGCGGCTGGATTTATTGGATTTCATTTGTGTCAACGGTTATTAGACCGAGGAGATACTGTTATCGGAATTGATAATATTAATGATTATTATGATGTGTCTCTGAAACACGCCCGTTTAGACCAATTAAAAAATCGGGAAGGATTTACTTTTAAAAAACTAGATTTAGCTGACCGAGAGGGAATGAATCAGTTATTTACTGAGGGAAATTTTGAACGAGTGGCTCATCTTGCCGCCCAAGCAGGAGTACGATATTCTTTAAAAAATCCCTATGCTTATCTTGATAGTAATTTAGTCGGATTTTTGAATATTTTAGAAGGCTGTCGCCATTCTCAAATTCAACATTTAGTATATGCCTCTTCCAGTTCCGTTTATGGGGAAAATAAGAAAATTCCCTTTTCCGTTGAAGATAATGTAGACTATCCCGTCAGCTTATATGCAGCAACTAAAAAAGCTAATGAATTAATCGCCCATAGTTATAGCCATTTATACAATATTCCCTCAACGGGATTACGATTTTTTACTGTTTATGGCCCTTGGGGTCGTCCCGATATGGCAATGTTTATTTTTACCAAAGCCATTCTCGAAGATAAACCCATTGATGTGTTTAATTATGGAAAAATGCAACGAGATTTTACCTATATTGATGATATTGTCGAAGGCGTAATTCGTACCTTAGATAGAATTCCTCAACCGGGTGAAAATCAACATACAACAGCCCCCTATAAAGTGTATAATATTGGTAATAATCAACCCGTTGAATTGTTGCATTTAATTGAAGTATTAGAAGCAACATTAGGTAAACCTGCCATTAAAAACTTTATGCCCATTCAACCCGGAGATGTGCCCATGACCTATGCTGATGTCGATGCTTTAATTCAAGATGTAAACTTTCAACCCAATACTTCAATTGAAGTGGGAGTCCAACGATTTGTAGAGTGGTATCGTTCTTATTATCAAGTTTAGAGTTCACCCCAGAAACCGGGTTTCCGGTTCTAATTAAGGGGATAAAATCGAGATTGGACGTTGAGAAACCCAATTTCATAAGAACAATGCCTGAGTATTTCTTGATTGTCAAAGCGGAAAACCGTACTCAATCGTCTAGTATTTACAACCTGGGGCGGATTGCTCAGTTTTTTTACAATTCGTTACGATAGGGTTATGAACAACCAGAAGTTGAATTGGCTTTTGGATGAGTTGAGAGGTAGCCAACATGAATGGCTCTATTCGCGTCGGTAATTTATTCGGAATCCCTTTTTATATTAATGTTTCCTGGTTTATTGTTCTGGCATTAATGACCTTAAGTTATGGCGGAAGTTTAGCAGCCCAATTTCCCCAATTGGGTTTAGGACTGCCATTCCTATTAGGATTAATTGCTGCGTTACTGTTATTTGCTTCTGTTTTAGCCCATGAATTAGGTCATAGTTTTGTCGCCATCAAACAAGGAATTAACGTTAAATCAATTAGCTTATTTTTGTTTGGTGGATTAGCCAGTTTAGACCAAGAAGCAAAAACACCTGCTGGGGCTTTTTGGATTGCCATTGCTGGGCCATTAGTGAGTTTATTCCTGTTTGTTGGGTTAACTTTGATGGGTTCTTCTTTAACCATCGCAGCCCCATTAACAGCCTTAATTAATCTCTTAGCTTATGTCAATTTAGCTTTAGCGGTCTTTAATTTAATTCCCGGTTTACCCCTCGATGGTGGCAATATTCTCAAAGCACTCATCTGGAAAATTACAGGTAATCAATTTAAAGGCATTGTATTTGCCAGTCGCGTCGGTCAAGGATTTGGTTGGTTAGCAATTTTATTAGGATTTTTACCTCTATTTGCCGGAGGTTCGATTAATTTCTGGACAATTTTAATCGGTTGGTTCCTGTTAAGTAATGCCGGAATTTTAGCCAAAGATGCCACCCTCCGCAATCAATTATCTCAATTTACCGCAGAGGATGCCCTAGTTGATGAAAATCCGATTGTTCCTCAAACCCTTTCTTTACGAACCTTTGTCAACGATTATATTATTGGAAAAACCGCAACTCGTCAATTTTTAGTTACCAATGAAGCCGGGGAATTAGTCGGTCAAATTAGTGGGGATGACCTGAAAACAATTCCGACCTCTCAATGGCCGTTAATTCAAGTTCAAGAAGTGATGCAACCTGTGGAATTTTCAACAACTGTTGATGCTCAACAACCACTATTAGACGTGGTAACTGTCTTAGAACAACAACAATTAAATGAATTACCCGTTGTTCGCAATGGGGTGTTAGTGGGATTTATTGAAAAAGCATCGATTCGTCGCTTATTAGAGCAGCGTTTGCAAGCTAATCCCGCTTAGAGATTAACCGATTAATCCATGTAGGGGCGAGGTTTTCTCGCCCTTTTCTTTTATATTAGTCTCTACAGCAACCAAGTGCTACTGGAAAAATCATCATTAGAAACAGGTTGAGAGGGGGAAGAATAGGGACGAGGGATTAATGTAGCCTTGGGTTTGACAATGGCTTTAGATTGTGGTGGTTGCGCTTTAAGTTGTAAGGCATTTTTCAACGATTCATTTTCTTCCTTTAGGTTTTTCAATTCATCAATTAATTTAGAATTTGCCTCGGATAATTGTAACGCAGCCTCTTGCGCTTTTTGTAATTTTCCTTTTAAATCTGCCTCTTGAATTTCGGTTTTCATGCGGTCAATAAATTGATTTTTATCATCTAATTCAGCTTGTAATTTTAAAACTTTTTCTTGAAGGGAATGTTCTTGTTTTTGAGCCGTTTCTAAATGTGTTTTCAACTCAACAATTTTCTCTAATAAGTCGGGTTGAGCCTCAAATTCTGTAGGTGAGGCAGTCGATTGAACTCCAACCCCACTTTCATCGACGACAACTTCCACTTCAGCCGTTGCACTTTTTTCAGTTTCCTGCCGTACCATATCGGAAAGACGTTTCCGCGCCATCATTCCTCCCCTTGGGTGAGCATTAATTTTCAAATAACCTTAATACGCCTTAGCTTATCAGATCTTTGATGTCTTTTGAGACAATCAAAAAAGGAATCAGATGAGTTTGAACTCGATGTGATTCCTGAAAATCTCTATAGAACATCAAATATTTAAGGTTCAACAATAACCGGAGTTCCGACTTCCACCTGTTCAAATAAAGCTACAACATCCTCATTCCGCATCCTGACACAGCCATGGGAGGCGGCTTGTCCAATTGAATTGATTGTAGGGGTTCCATGAAACCCAATCACATCTTTTCCATCTGTCCAGAACCCAATCCAACGTAATCCTAACGCACTATTAGGGCCTGGAGAACGAACTTCTCCCGTCCAGGGGTCTTGCCAAACGGGATTTTCAATTTTTTGCATCACTTTAAAATTCCCCGTCGGCGTTTCCCATCCTTCTTTACCCACAGCAACGGGATAACTAACAACAACTTGTTCTCCTTGATAGAGATAAACCCGACGTTGACCCAACCGTAGAACCAGACGTCTTGGCTGCTCTAAGGATGGTAAAAATAAACCGGGGTCATCTAAGGGGGGAACATCCGGGTTGAGGTTTTGAGCGGGAAGGATAGGAACAACCGTAGAAGATGAAGAACTGACCGTTTCCGGTGAAACCGAAGTTTGCGCTTTTATAGGTTGTCCTAATAAGAATAAAGTGGCTAGGCTAATACCAGTAGCGATAAAAGATTGAGATAAAAATTGAGTGTTGACTCTGGCGGTCATATTGGACTCCTCACTCAGAAATAATATTGATAGTAGGAAACAGGAGAAAAAGAAAGGTGTGGAGAACAGACAGTTAACAGTCGTAGGGGCAAGGTTCCCCCCACTCGTACCCGTCAAGTGTCTATATCCTAAGTTTTGGCAATTGTTATAATGTACCCTAAAAAATAGGACTAAGCAAATCTGAAACAGTTCCAAAAATTTCACAACAATCAAAAAACTGGGTTTCTCAACCTCCCCTTTTAATTTTATTCCTTAAACTGAGGTCAAAAATCCGGCTGAAATTCCCCTATAGGTAAATCATGACCTGGTATTAACAGCATTTAATAGACTAACTCTGGATAATTGATGAAACCTTGGAAGTACCCTTGCACAGGTTTCCCCTAGTCAGGATAATTTGTTAGGGGCGATTATTGCACTCCTAAAACATAACTATGGGGCAAATGAATAATTTGGTCTTGATATTCACCTTCAAAAGATACCTGTGCTAAGAAAATCAACTCATTAATATTTTGCCCCACAGTTAACTTAACATTGAGAATAAAAATGCCTGGTATATGACGACCTTCGTTGATGTGATCGAGCAAGTGGACAGGCATAGATTTACGGTTATTCGTCACCAATATAAAATTATACTCCTCGCACCAAAGTAAAATTTCTGGATCTAAAGTACCTCTAGGGGGAGAGTAAGGTTCACCCACAGCCCAAACGATTAAATCTGACTCAATTTTACTTAATCCTATTTTGTAGATCGGATCTACATTTTCATCCAGCAAATATTTTAAAGGCATTATCCTTTCTCGATAGCCTCTCTTTCGGCTCTTAGTTTTCTCAAGCGAATAGCAGAAGGGGATGGATTAAGTTGTTGTGCTTTTAGTTGCTGGTGGCTCCACTCCAACCAATCTGCAATGTAGTTACTAACGGCTTCTTTATTGTGTAGATAATAAAGGATAGTCGCATAAACTTGTTCTAAGTTAAGAGATGGATAAGTTTGAGCAATTTGTTCGGGAGTACGAGCACGATGAATGAAATCATATAGGATGGTTTCAATTCCGATTCGCGTTCCTTTGACTCGAATATCATCAGGTCGTTGAAAGTCAAAATAATCTTCCAGTTGCATCGGTGAATACTCCTATTTTCAAGAGGGAACAGGGAACACTTCGACAAGCTCAGTGCTTCGCAGGGAATAGAGAATTAGAAATGTGTCAATAATTATGTTTGGGTACTTATTCCATCTTTAAATGTTTGCTACAGATGATGACACAGGTTTTTGATATGACTTTGTGCGATCGCACCTTCCTAAAAACAGCTTATCAAAAACTTAGTTTTTCAGGGAAATGCGATCGCTAATGACATCAATTTACTTTTTCTTCGGTTGTAATTGCTGTAAAGCAGCTTGGGTTTTCTTGACGCCTTCGGGATTGCCTTGTTGCTGATAAAGTTCTAAGGCTTTTTGAAAAGAAGCGATCGCTTGTTGCTCCCGACTGCCTCGTCCTTTCAGTGCCAATCCCATATTAAAATGGGCAGAGGCATCATTGGGATTATTTTCAATCACCCGACGATAACTAATAATTGCCCCGACATAATCTTGTTGTGCGAGTTGCAATTCTCCAAGGGCTGCATTCGCTTCCATCAAAGTTGGTTTTAACGCTAAAGCCCGTTGATAAGCTTGGCTGGCGGCTTCCCAGTTTTCCTCAGCTTTAAAAATTTCACCAATTTGGAATTGCACATCGCCATCACGGGGAGCGAGTTGGGCGGCACGTTCAAAGGCGGCAACACCCCCATTGCGATCGCCATATTTAAGTAAAGCCGCCCCTAATTTAATTTGAATACTCGCTTCATTGGGTGCTATCATCGCCGCTTGTTGCAGCACTTCTAAGGCTTTCATCACGTTTTCTTGCTTCAGAAATGCCATTCCCATTGAAGAATAGGCTTGCCAATTGCGAGGATCAAGAGTAATAATCGTTTGATAAGCTTGAATCGCCCCCTTATAGTCTCCTTTACGGAATAACGTTGCTGCTAATCCTTGATGGGCTTGAATATTATCGCGTTTGAGCATTGTCGCTCGACGATAGGCATCCGCCGCCGCATCATATTGTTGTAAATTGGCTAAACTAAACCCTAAACCATACTGAAAATCTGCATTATTCGGTTCTAGGATTAAGGCATTTTGATAATATTGAGCCGCAACTTGGAAGTTACCGCGTAACGCTTCTAAATAGGCAATCCCGGAATAAATTTTAGCGTTTCTAGGATCTAAAGAAACCGCTTGGGTATAGATGGTAATGGCATTTTCCAGATCTCCAGCATCCACCAACTTTCGGCCCTGTTCTAACAAATCATTAAGCTGTTTGTTGGCTTGGGGGTTGGCTTGAGCTACAATTTCCGTAGCTTGAGCAATTTGTGGTGTGGTCATGGCAATCACAGCCACTAAAACACGACTAACTAACAATTGAGTTCGATTTGACACGGCCTATTTTGGGTGAGAAGTTGAGCGAGTCTGTCACATTCTGATGTTGACGGTTGATAGCCAACGGTTAACCGTTAACCGATCCCTAACACCTGATGCTGGAAATGATACTGACATAATTCGGGCCACTTGTGAAGAGATCCGCTTATTCTGGCTTCCCTCACCCCCTCACCCTACTTCAGCGTTATGACGGATGAACAACTTGTATTAACGATCAATAAAGCGTTTTATCGAGCTTTTGAAAAACAGGATTTAGAAGCAATGAGTACCATTTGGTCAAAGGGAACTGCTTCGGTTTGCATTCACCCTGGACGGAAAGCGGTGAAAGGATGGGAAGCAATTCGAGCTTCCTGGGAGCAAATTTTTAAAGCCACTCAATATTTGGAAATTGAAACTGAGGTTATCTCAACGGAAATTAATGGAGATATTGCTTATGTTATTTTAACAGAAAATGTGATGCAAATTGTCGGTCGCCGTCGCCTGCAAGCAACATCAATGGCAACGAATATTTATACTCGGATGGCGAATAAATGGTATTTAATTCATCATCATGGTAGTCCCATTATTTAATTCATCTATGCGATCGCCCCAACCTCGAAAACAATTTGCTCAACATTGGTTACGCAGCGAAAAAGCGTTAAGTAAAATTGTTAAATCTGCATTATTATCTCCTTCAGATCGGTTATTAGAAATCGGCCCTGGAACCGGAATTCTAACCACTCAATTGCTATCGGTGGCTCAATCTGTCGTCGCGGTCGAAATTGATACGGATTTATGCAAAAATCTGGTTAAAAGATTTGGAGATCTGGATAATTTTTTATTGCTACAAGGAGATATTTTAACCCTAGATATTAAGGGGCAATTACAGGATTTTCCCAATTTCCAAAATCTTAATAAAGTTGTTGCTAATATTCCCTATAATATTACCGGGCCAATTGTTGAACAATTATTAGGAACCATTGCGGAACCAAACCCCAACCCCTATGAATTAATTGTCCTGTTAGTTCAAAAAGAAGTCGCCCAACGCATCACCGCCCATGCAGGGTCTAAAACCTTTGGAGCGTTGTCTGTGCGAGTCCAATATCTCGCCGACTGCGATTATATCTGTGATGTCCCCGCAAAAGCCTTTTATCCCCCGCCAAAAGTGGATTCTGCGGTGATTCGTTTGCGTCCCCGTCCCATCGAACATCCCGCCTCTAACCCGTCCTATCTGGAAACCTTACTAAAATTAGGCTTCTCCAGCAAACGCAAAATGTTAAGAAATAATTTACAAAGTGTGGTCAGTCGAGATCAATTAACCCAATTACTGGAACAATTAGAGATTAACCCCCAAGTTCGCGCCGAAGACCTCAGCGTTGAACAATGGGTAAATTTGGCTAATCTTCTGGAAACAACGGAATTAGTAACAGATATATAGTCTGTGTATTTCTTGTTTCCTGTTGCCTGTCTCCTGTCTCCTGACTTCTGAATACAAATGCGTTCCTATTCTTTAATTGCTCCGGCAAAAATTAACCTCTACTTAGAAATTATAGGCGATCGCCCCGATGGATATCATGAATTGGCGATGGTACTCCAAAGTATTAGTTTAGCCGATCAAATTGACATTCAATCGATTGGAATTGATACCATTAGTGTGCGCTGTGCTCATGCAGAAGTTCCCAATGATCAAACCAATTTAGCTTATCGGGCGGCGGCATTATTAGCCCAACAATTCCCCGATGCTATGGCACAATTTGGGGGAGTGGAAATTAATATCAAAAAAAATATTCCTATAGCCGCAGGTTTAGCCGGAGGTTCAACAGATGCAGCGGCAGTTTTAGTCGGTTTAGATTTAATGTGGCAATTAGGTTTAACTCAAAGTGAATTAGAAGAATTAGCGGCTCAAATTGGTTCCGATGTTCCCTTTTGTATTCAAGGCGGAACTGCTTTAGCAACGGGACGAGGTGAAGCCCTTTCTCCCCTCACAAATTTAGATCATTTGTATGTGGTTTTAGCTAAATATCGGAACTTGGGAATTTCGACAGTTTGGGCTTATAAAACCTATCGTCAACAGTTTAACGATACCTACATTTCAGCAGCCCAGGATTTACAAACTCGCCAACAACGGGTTCATTCTGGGCCGATGGTTTCTGCAATTATGCACCGAGATGGGGCAGAAATTGGTAAATTACTGCACAATGATTTAGAGAAAGTCGCCTTACCCGAATATCCCCAAGTCTTACAACTTCGAGAAGCTTTTGAGGCTCAAGGTGTTCTGGGAACCATGATGTCCGGTTCCGGGCCAACGGTGTTTGCCTTAACAGAATCTGAAGCCGAAGCTTTACGGGTTTTAGAAGCTGTAAAAACCCAAATCGCTAACCCAGAATTAGAGTTTTGGACAGCAAAATTTATTTCTACTGGTATTCGTTTAGCACACTCATAAACTATGACTGAACCTACTTCTAAAACACCTCAAACGACCTCACAAACAGATACTATTAATTTATTCCGTTGTATTACGAATGGGTTAATGTATGGGGGAGTTGCCTTAGTCTTTTATAAATTAACCCATATTATCGCTGAAAAATTCGCTAACAAACCCATTCAATCCGAGAATTTTACGGTGATTCAAATATCAACAGCAGTTCGTACCCTGGTTGTAGGTTTATTCACAATGGGAACGGTTTTATTTAGTTTCCTATCGGTAGGAGTAATGCTATTAGCAATATACGTTAGTATTCAACGGTTAATAAAACCGAATGTTCCGTCCTCTAATGGTTAAAACCTATATTTTTAAGGCTAAAAATAGGCTTATTACCGAAAGTTCGTTGATTGTTTTCTAGTCCTAGATCCCCCCTACCTTTCAAAGGGGAGGATTAGAGTTCAAAGTTCCCTTTTTTAAGGGGGATTTAGGGGGATCTAATCAGAGGTTTTCGGCTGAAGTTGACACTAATGATCCGAGGAATAAAAAGTAAAGGGAGAGGACTTTCCCCTTTAAGGTTTGGCTTTACTTTGAAAACGTTGGTAAGGAAAACGCCCTGTTTTAGGATCAAACCATTGATTCCAGAGTTGAGTATTTTCTTGAGAGGTAATAGTTTGGTTCACCAAGGTTCCCCATTGAGCACTATTTTGAGGTAAAATACAGCCGTAATTTTCAAAGGTTAAAGGTTGTTCAGGTACTAAACGAAACGCTTTAAAGTCTTCCCCTTGTTCCCATAATTCACCTAATAATAGAATTCCATCACTCGCAATTAAATCAATTTCTTCTGATCTTAACCGCCGAATTCCATCCGCACGACTACCAACAACTTGCCATTTTGCTTCAGGATAAATCGGACGGAATTCATCATCTGTTGTGGTTCCCAGTAAGAATCCAACGGTGATATTATTTTCTTGGATAGTTTCTAATTGAGTTTCTGAGGCTTTTGTGGGATCTAAACGTTCTGCATCCGCTTCTCGGACTAACAGTTGAATTCCACTGGTAAAATAGGGAATGGAAAAATCAACGGTTTCTTCTCGTTCTGGTGTAATACTGGTGGCTTCACAGACAATATCTAATTGACCTGTTTCTATTTGAGTAAATCGATTTTTTAAGGTGACGGTTTTTAAGTCTAATTTAATCGGTTTATTCAATTGTTTTTCTAAACGCTGTTGAATCAATTTAATTAAATCAACAGAATACCCTTGTAAGGCGTTATTTTTGTCCGTATAACCAAAGGGAACCGCATCCGTCCTCACCCCTGCGGTCAGCACCCCTGTCCGGTTTACTTTTTCTAACACGGTTTCGGCCCAACCTAATAAGGGAAAATTAACGGTAAACAGAAGAGTCAAGAGAGAAACAGCCAGTTTTTTGTTCATCTGTGTTAGATTTTTAGGCAGATTAAAATGTTCTGTCATCCTATACCATTAATGAGTATCTTAAGGCAAGAGGCTCAAAAAATAATATAGGGCTACCCATTAAGCTGTTCGGTGTTCCCTAGATCTCATGATTTATTCTAACTATCAAATTGGGGGAAGTTTAGCCCAAGATGCTTCGACTTATGTTGTCCGCAAAGCGGATTCAGATTTATATTCTCAATTAAAACAAGGGAATTTTTGTTATGTTTTAAATTCTCGACAAATGGGGAAATCCTCTTTGCTGGTTAAAACTCGTTATCGTTTACAACAGGAAGGCTTTCAGTGTACAACTTTAGACATGACGCGCATTGGCAGCGAAATGGTAACAGCGCAACAATGGTATAAAGGAATTGTTAGCGAATTATGGCGCGGATTTAACCTTTTAGGGAAATTTAATTTAAAGAATTGGTGGAAAGAAGAAGAAGATATTTCAGTGGTTCAACGGTTAAGCAATTTTATAGAGGATATTTTATTAACGCAATTTCCCGATAAAAACTTAATTATTTTTGTAGATGAAATTGATAGTATTTTAAGCTTAAATTTTAAAGTTGATGATTTTTTTGCTTTTATTCGGTTTTGTTATAACCAAAGAGCAATTAATCCTGAATATAACCGGGTTAGCTTTGCCTTATTTGGGGTTGCAACACCATCCGATTTAATTTCTGATCGCAATCGTACCCCCTTTAATATTGGGACAGCCATTGAATTAGAAGGCTTTACCCTCAATGAGGTTAAACCGTTAATTCCAGGCTTAGAGAAAAAAATTACCAATGCTCAGGCTGTGATGCGGGAAATTATTAATTGGACAGGAGGACAACCCTTTTTAACTCAAAAAATTTGTCAATTGGTACTTAATTCGGCTCAAGAAACCCGCAATGATGTTTTAACAATTCCTCCGGGTACGGAAGGATTTTGGGTAGAATCCTTAGTGCGATCGCATATAATTTATAAATGGGAATCCCAAGATGAACCGGAACATTTAAGAACCATCCGTAACCGCATAGAATACAATCACTATCGCTTAGGAAGAATCCTCGGTATCTATCAAAATATTCTTCAGGGATTAGAAGTTTTAACGGATGATAGTAACGAACAATCAGAACTGATTTTATCCGGTTTAGCCATCAAAACTGGCGGAATTCTCCGGGTCAAAAACCGAATTTATCAAGAAGTATTTGATGCCGATTGGGTCACCCAACAACTCAGTAGCCTGCGTCCCTATTCTCAAGCTTTTGATGCCTGGGTACAATCAAATCAACAAGATTCTTCCCGACTCTTACGAGGACAAGCCTTAAAAGAAGCCCAAAATTGGTCAAGTGGTCGCAGTATTACTGATTTAGATTATCAATTTTTAGCCAAAAGTGAAGAATTAGATCGCCGGGAAATGCAGCAAGCTTTAGAAGCCGCAAAAATGCGAGAAACAGAAGCCCGACTCCTGCAAGAAAAACAAACGGCAAAACTGCAACGATTTTTACTATTATCGGTGAGTAGTGCCTTAATTATTGCCATTGGATTAAGTGGAATTAGTTGGTTTCAATATCATCAAGCGAGAGTTAATGAACAGCAAGCAAAAACCAATGAAATGAAAGCTTTACGCCAATCTTCTGAAGCTTTATTTGCCCTAAATCAACGATTTGAAGCTTTAATTCAATCGATGAAAGCTTATAAACAATTGCAAACCTTACCCCATGTTGATTCCGAAACCCGTGAAACTGTGCAGTTAACTTTACAAAAATCCGTTTATGGAATTCAAGAATATAATCAACTCTTGGGACATACCAGCCTCATTCATTCCGTAGCGTTTAGTCCCAAAGGAGATTTAATTGCCTCTGGGGGTATGGATAAAACGATTAAACTCTGGAAACCCGATGGCACACTGTTAAAAACCCTGATAGGACATCAGGATGCCATTTTTAGTATTGCTTTTAGTCCCCGTCAACCTCTTCTGGCTTCCAGCAGTAACGACAAAACGATTAAACTTTGGAAAACCGATGGAACTTATGTTAGAACCCTGACTGGACATGAAGACCCGGTGATGGCTGTGAGTTTTAGTCCCACCGAAGATAAACTTATCTCCGCCAGTTTTGATAAAACCCTTAAATTATGGACAGTAGAAGGGAAACTATTAAAAACCATAGCCGCCCATACTGAAAAAATTAAAACCGTTTCCTTTAGTCCCGATGGTCAAAGATTCGCCTCTGGAGGTGAAGATCAAACGGTTAAAATTTGGAAATCCGATGGCACATTGTTAAAAACCCTCACCGGACATGAAGCTGAGGTGATGTCGGTGGCTTGGAGTGCTGATAGTCAACAGTTGGCTTCCGCCAGTCGGGATAAAACGATTAAACTCTGGAGTCGGGAGGGGGTGTTACTCCAGACCTTTGGCCCCTTTGAAGATGAAGTTTGGGGTGTGGCGTTTAGTCCTAATGGCAAATTCTTAGCGGGAGGAATTCGGAATCAACAAATCCAACTTTGGCGAAAAGATTCCACGACTTCCTTGTATAACCCCTATAAAACATTATGGCAACATCTGGGAGAAGTCAGTGCTGTTGCGTTTAGTCCCGATAGTCAAACCCTTGCTTCTGCGAGTTGGGATAAAAGCATTAAACTCTCGAAAATCGGCTATTCTTTGGTGATGCCCTTGATTGGACATGAAGATACCGTTTGGGGGGTTAATTTCAGCCCTGATGGTCAAATTATTGCTTCCTCTTCCTTAGATAAAACCATTAAACTCTGGACGAATAAGGGTCGATTATTACAAACCTTGAAAACTGGACATCTGTGGCGGGTGAATCGGGTAGAATTTAGCCCTGATGGTCGCTGGTTAGCCTCAACCTCTGATGATGCAACCATTAAACTCTGGCAAAGAACTCAGACAGGATTGTTAAACACCCAACCTGATAAAACCCTAAAGGGGCATAAATGGGGAGTTTGGGATGTGAAATTTAGTCCTGATAGTCAATCTCTGATTTCGGGAAGTTGGGATAAAACCATTAAAATCTGGGGACTCGATGGCAAACTGCGCCAGACCTTGGAGGGTCATCAGGGTCAAGTCTGGGGAATCTCAATTCAGCCTGAACGTCAATGGATTGCCTCTAGTTCTGACGATAATACCGTTAAAATTTGGAATTTCCAGGGTCAACTGTTACAAACTTTAACGGGTCATCAAGATGGGGTTTGGGATGTGGCTTTTAGTCCTGATGGACAGGTTTTAGCTTCAGCTAGTCGAGATCAAACGATAAAATTGTGGCGGTGGAATCCATCGCTGAAATCCTTTATGGATGAACATACCTTAAGGGGACATACTGGAACTGTTATGGCGGTGGCTTTTAGTCCTGACCAAAAATTTATTGCTTCTGCTAGTCAAGATAAAACGATTAAACTTTGGAAAATGGATGGCACTTTAGTTAAAACCTTGAATGCTCATGATAATGAAGTTTATGATGTTAAGTTTAGTCCCGATAGCAAAACCTTGATTTCAGCCAGTGCCGATAAAACCGTTATATTATGGAATTTAGATCAAGTTTTAACCTTGAATGATTTTGCTTATGCTTGCAATTGGGTACAAGATTATTTAAAAACAAATTTAAGAGTTAGTCCTGAAGACAGAACCTTATGTCAGAAAATGTTTAAATCAGGGAATTAGAAACCCTAAAAACCAGTAAATATTTAATAGTCAACCGGGTAAGAATAATGATGAAATTATTAGGATTTGTCGCCGTTGCAGGAACGTTTCTGAATGTTACACCCCAAATTAATGTTGTAGCCTCGGTTCCTAGCCATCCTCCGATACAATTGGCTCAAAATTCTAATTCCTCTGCTTCTATTCAAGGCTATTGTTTTTCAGTTGCTGATGATAATATGGACTCCATTGCCCGGATTTATATTGAGGGAAATAAAGTCACGGGTCGAGTGGAAGCTACAATTCATAATCAAAAAGAATCTTATTATACGTCCTATACTCAAACGTTACAAGGAACGAAAAATGGGAATAAATTATCCTTAAATGTTACCACAAAAATTGAGTTAGATACTCAAAAAACTAAAGAAACCTGGACGTTAACAGGTGATTCTTTGAATACGGGACGAGTAGTTTATCAAAAACAACCGTGTTTAGTTTCTCAAATTCGTTTCGCACCGGGGAAAAATTCAGCTACTGTGTCTCAATCTGTTGTTCGAGGAAGTCGAGACATTTATTTATTAAAAGCGAATCAAGGCCAGAGAATGGATCTTAAAATGACCTCGTTAGAAAATAACGCTGTTTTTGATGTTATCGCTCCCAATGGACAGGTTTTAAAAACAGAAGCCACCCAATCTAGTTTAAAGTTACCCGCAACGGGAACGTATGAAATTATTGTTGGGGGAACTCGTGGGAATGCAACCTATCAATTAAACGTTAAAATTCAATAATTACAGTTATCAGTTATCAGTTATCAGTTATCAGTAGAGACGTGCCATGGCGCGTCTGTACCAGTTATCAGTAGAGACGTGCCATGGCGCGTCTGTACCAGTTATCAGTTATCAGTTATCAGTTTGTAGGGAGGGGTTAAGCCAGATTTTTAGTTATAATGTTTGAATAGCCTTTTTTAAGGTTTCTTTATTTAACGGTTGATTCAATTTAGGGACATCATCAACGTTATTTTTAGAAAAACGAGCTAGTGCTAATGGGGCGATCGCATCGCTAGACGAATTATTAGCCATTAAAATAGAATTATTGAGGATATCTAACTGAGCATCAACAATTTCATCATCTGTTTCATACCAACTGGCGATCGCAACGGATAACGTTTCAATCTCATCCGGTAGCGGTTCAATTACAGCAAGTAATTCTTGACGTTTTGACTCGGTAAATAATTGAGGTTGTTGCTGTAACAGTTGCAGAAAGGCTTCTAGGTTTTGCTGGTAAAAAGACATAAACAGATATTCTCACCCCATATAAAATTGTTCATATCAAATTCAGAGTTAATTTTTCAACTTTTAGAAAAAAAAACGGGATTTCTAATCTGAAACCCCGCTTCTGAATTGATCAGTTTTTAATCAACGGTTTTGTCAGAATTCCAACCGGATTGATAATAGACTTTTGAACCGTTATCAGGAACAAAATGACAAGACCAATAGGATTGAATAAAACTCTTCCAAATCGGTTCAGTTGAGTAACGATAATAGTCACCTAAAAGGGGTTTAATCGCTTCTGTGGCTGTTCTTAAATGATAGTGGGGAATACTCAAGAAAATGTGGTGAGCAACGTGAGTCCCAATATCATGATGAATCGGGTTAATAAACCCATAATCTCGGTCAATGGTCGATAATGCTCCTTTAAGGAAATTCCAATCATCCCCCCGATACCAGGGAATATCGGCTTCGGTATGATGTAAGTAAGTGACCAAATCCAGCCACATGACAAATACTAAATAGGGCATGAAATAGTATTTGACAAAAAATAGCCATCCAAACTGATAAGTTAGGAATCCTAAAAACCCTACCATGACAATCATCAGGGATGTACTGGTAATAATATCCCATTTTTCCGACGGTTTAAATAGGGGGCTACTGGGAAGAAAATGAGACCCTTGACGATTGGGAGAGCGCCGAAATAGATAAATCGGATAAGCCAGTAACGGGATATAAAAGCGAAATAGCTTTTCATACCAAGGCATGATATTAAACTTAGTTTCCGTCACCGGATACCAACTTTCATCCGTGTCAATATTTCCGGTATTTCCGTGATGGGTTCTGTGGCTAATTCGCCAACCGTGATAGGGGACAAGAATGGGGATATGGGAGAGATGGCCAATTAAGTTATTTAGCCATTTGATTTTTGAGAAAGACCCATGACCGCAATCATGGCCGACAACGAATAAGGCCCAAAACATCGTTCCTTGCATCACCCAGAAAATGGGGAAAAATAGCCAAGAATCGAGTTTATAGGCGATGAAATAAAGGGCTGCAATGATGGAAATATCAATAAAGAAGTAACTCAGAGATTTCCACACCGAGGGTTCAAAGCAGTAGGCGGGAATCGCAGCTTTCACATCTTGAAGAGTAAAGGGTAACTCTGAGGTTGTACTCGGTAAGGGGTTTAGGGTTGACTGGTTAGAACGATTGGATAATTGCACGAAATTTTGATTTGACCTTGTGAACAATCCCCAGTTTTGTGGTCATCCCGAATTGAATCGCAAACATCAGGATTTGGGATGCCAACCTAAACTGCGGGTTCTGAACGGAATTTATTTTACCGTTATTAGACGTTCATTTTTGCAATAAATCTTAAATTGGGTTCAGAGTTGGGCCAATTTCAGGAAATTTGGGGATCATGAATCATATTTAAAGTGTTCCAGTTTAGGAACGCCAAACCAAAAATCTGTAGGAATTAGGGGTTCAATGGAGGAATCGTTACCGCCGACTTGATTCGTGCGGAGAATCCAGACATAAGCTCCTAATTGTAGAAAGATCATGGCGATTTGATCGTTAATTAATCGAGGTAATAAAGATCGCCAACTATCCGCTAATCGAGATAAGGTTTTTAAAGGGGTTTCTTCTGGAAAACGACCTAAAGTTGGGGCACTGTATTGCCAATCTTTCCTGACTTTTCCCATCGGCGTTAAGATCTTTTCTAAACTTCTCACTAAGGTATTTAATTGGAAGAATCGTTCGGTTTGTTCATGGTCAGGATTTTCTCGCAACCATTTCATTAATAAGGGATTTAATTCAAATTGAGCCAGCATTCGTCTGAGAGATAAGTACAAGGCTTGACTGGAATCTTGAGAACAGGAATTAATCGCACTGACAAAGGTGGTTCCGGTACCATCTCCAATGCGATATCGAGCCGTCATAATATCAAGTTCATTAATCACCACATCCAAGGGAGAAAATTTGAACCCATCAAAATCATAATCTTGAGTTAGGGGAGGAAATTTAATCAGAATATCGGTAAAAGGACGACATCCTAACCATCCAAATTGACGATCTCCTGCGTACCGTGTCCAGTCTAAATTTGCTGAAATAATCCCATCACAATTATGGGTATAAATTTGGCGATACTCAATATTAAAGCGTAACTCTTGGGTGATGCGATCGCGCACAACCGTAGCTATGCCATAGGCAAAATGTCCGAAGTAAATCCCAAAGGGAGTATGATCTCCATTCGGCCCTCCAATGCCTCCATAAACGTGCATTAATAAAGCGCGATCACCTTCTTGCCAAAGGGATTCAGGATGGACAGAATAAATCGAATTCTCCTGATTAGGATTGAGTAAAATCGTCTTAATTTCCCCTTTGGGGGTAACTTTATTTTTCCAGTATTCATGATTAATATAATCTAGGGTTTGTTGTTGTCCAGAAATCACAACATCTGGATTGAGGGAAAATAATCGACGAGGGGCGAGTGCTTGGACAACAAATTGACCATCAATATTTTTTTGCCCAAAAATATACCATCCTGAAGGATTAATCGGAGAGTGTTCTAAATCTTGATTAACCGAAGACAAAATCTCATCTCGATTAGCTATCACAGAAGGCAAATAGACTTTTTCTTCAGAGCCGTCAAATCCTTGAGATTGGGGTTGATAATGACGAACTAAAAAGATGTCTTTTCCTAAATTTTTAACAAACGTAACTAATCCATAAAATCGACCTGTAATTTCTACAGGATCATGCTGAATATAGAGACTTGGAGGTTCTGCTCCGGTATCTTTTAAAAGCACAGGCTCTTTTAACAAAACAATCACATCATCCTGGGGTCTAGCTCCTGCGATGGATTCTAAGGGGTCAACTTTTGACCAACCATTAATCCGTTCCGGGTGAATATTTCCCTGGGATTCACTTACTCTGACCTGATCAATAAAGTTTAAATCTTGGGTAACTAATTGCACTCTTAATTTAACAGCAGGGTTGTCAAAATCCCATCTCAAATTGACAATTTGCCCGATTCGATGTTGATTTTTATCATCCGCATGATAAATTTCAAACAACACGCCTTTGACGCGCTGACGTTCTGATTCTTCGGGTAAAATTAAGCGACCTATCCACGTTCCTACGGGTTGATAATATTGAGAATTAAGGGTTTGTTGAATCGGATAATAATTAATTTGATTAAAAGGAGCTTGTTTGTAGCGTTCATAGTTACTGGGTTTTTTAAACGTCTCCGGTGGTAACCCGGTCAGTTCCCAATTTTCTAATAAAATTCCGGTGACAATATCAACGGTTTGTTCGAGAAATGTTTTACCATTCGGGAGCTTCTCATCTCCCATCGGGCCACCCATCATATTGTGTCCGACGGGCCCTAAAGAAATAAAACTAATTTTTCCTCGGCGTTTGGCACAATTCCAATTAGATAATAACGCAATTGGCCAGCGTCCAGGGAAAATAATTGCACCCACTTTTTCAACACTATCTTTTTCACCAACAAGATGATAGAGATGTTCTGTCACCATTGCCCCCGTATTTCCACTGATGACCCCTGCAATAGAAATCACCGTAATCGGAGCATTAAGGGTGCGTTTGAGGAAGGTTGCAGCCCCCATCGACATCTGACCCCCACCGCTATAGCCAATTAACGTCACCGGAATCGAACTACCGAGGGGATAACCATAATTGAGTAAACTATTATACAAAACCTGTGCTAAACCTTGATTTTGAATCGGGCCATAACGAGGATCGGCTGAAACAGCCACTGCAACAACATTTCGAGCATTAATAATAAACCCAATGGGATTAGCAGGATTGTTAACCGCCATTGAATCTACAATGCGCCACAAAAAGGCGAAGGGTCGATTTTTAGTTAAGGGCTTATTGGTGACAGAATAGGGCATAATCCCTTTAACAATGGCAATATTATCAGGAGTTGCTGTTGCTAAATCATCTAAAAAGCGTTCAACTTCGGGTAAATATTGATAGGAACCTTGATTGATGCCATCTAAATACACAACATAATGATTGATGGGAGTATCTGGGCAAGCTTCTTCTACTAATTGCCCAGGATTTTGTAACGGTTGAGATCCATACCATCCTGCCCACCAGCTTAAGGATTCTAGGGGCGTTAAAATAATAGAAATTAACAGGGCGATTAAACTATATTGAATTAATTTTAAACCTAATCGGAAAGAATCATTTAATAATCCAAACCAGATGTAAAAAGGATTTTTATCAGTGGGGGTCAAGATTAAAACTAATAATAAAGCTAAGGCAGCTATAGCAATAAATTTAATCCAAGATGAGGGTTTTCGTTGGGGTGTTTCTTCTTGCTGTTCTGCTTCTAACCAAAGTTCTTTACCAACAGTAACCAGTTGCGGATCACTGCCATCCATGAGCATTTGTTCTAATTGTTTTGGGTCTGTAATTAATGAAGTACCCGCCGCCCAATTTGATAACCAGCGGCTAAATGCTAAAATCGGACGACCAATGGTTCGTTGCAGAATTTGTAAGACAACCCACCCGATTAAAGTACAAATAAAAGCTGACCAATCATCAAAAATGGCAATGGTTTCTAATCCTACAAATTGAGCGAGTAAACTCCAAATTGAAAGCAATACCCCAATGGCAATTCCTAAATAAGGTAAACCAATTAAAAACCCTAACATTTGGGGGGCGTAACTCAGCCCTACAATTGTAAAAATCAAACTAAAACTGAGTGGAATCTTGAAAACCAAACTACTGGTAATCCAAATACTTGTTGCCCATAATCCATAACTGAGCGTAAAANCTAAATAATATTTTTTCTGCTCTTCATTGTCTGTTGGTCTTTCCCTGGGCTGTTCATAGCTATCTACTACTAACTCAAATTCCAGCAGAATTTTTTCTACCCACTCCCAATCACTCTCGTTTTTTTTACTTGCTCAAGTAAACTTGCTGGTAGTAATTCTCTCAAGATTTTTATCCAGTTATGGAAAATATCATTCGCTGTTGATTCACTCACTTCAAACTGTAACCCTAACATTTGAAATGTGGGCATTTGATGCAGATAAATTAGAGTCAGTAAGATTTGTTCCTCCACAGATAATTTCTGCCGACGACCCCCACCTGCTTTAATCAACCTGATTTTAGTTTTTTCTTGTTCCTGTCGTTTTTCTTCTTCTAATAACTCCGCAGCTTGAATGAGTTCTATTAGCTGTTCATATTCCATCCCTAATAGCCTTTTTGCTTGCTGGGGGTTCTTGTCCAGATACTCTCTTAATTTACTCATCTCTAATCCGGGGTAAAATTTAATTTTATCATCTTGTTACCCCTCCTTTTTTCTATTTCGGAGATGTCTTTTGAACCCATTAGCTTAAGTTTGAATAGTGCAGAACCCATTATGGCTACTGCCTTGAAAGTGGGTGATAATTATTTAGGAATTGTAGCTGGCATTATTCCTGATAACTTAACTGTCGATGTTTTTGTGAGTGTATAAATTTAACTTAAATATCCATAAGAGCGTAGGGGCGGGTTCTGAAATAATATTCAATTCTCAGTAATAATATTACTAAACCCGCCCTTCTTAAAAGCGATCGCATTTTTACTATTAACCCGTATTCAAACAATAAAATTGATTAGAGGTTAAAAAATGCGATCGCCTTTGCAAAAAAAAGAGTGATCGCCCTTCTTCCCTCTATATTTATCTGTGGTAAAAAAGAGCGATCTCCTTTCTAAATCGGACAGGCGATCACTTTTGCTGTTAGATAGACTGCGATCGCGATTCGAGAAATAAACTAATATCGACTTGGAAAAAGTCGGCAATTTTTCTGGCTTCATCTATTTCAAACACCCGGCGATTACCCATAATTTCCTCAACCTTTTTTTCGGTTCCCAAAACTGGAATTAAGTCAGATTTATCTAAATTTCTCGCATCCATTAAGTGTCGCAACATTGAGGCAGAATTTTCTGGGGGAATGGAATAATTTTCAGATTCAAATTTTTCAATTAACGTTATCAAAAGCTCCAGAAATATATCTTCTTCCGGCGTTCTATCGGGGCTGTGTTCTAGTTCGCAAGCCAGAGCGATCGCTGCATCGTTTTCTGCTTCAGTTGCGATCGGTTTTGGTTGATATCGAACAAGTAAATCTGTATAAGATTTTGCATCAAAAGTACGGATCATTTTTCCACTCATCCTTATCATACTCAGCGTGAGTCAAAACATATTTGATGTAGATCCTTTGAGAATCGTAAACCAAATCAACTATCAGCCGATATCGATTTCCCTTAATATTAAATACTGTAAAACTTCCAACTGCTTCAGCTTTTGGATAAGTCTGCTGAACATCAATTAGGTTCTGCCATTCAGCTTTACTTGACACTCTGTACCAGTCATAAAGTGCATCACAGGAATCCGCATGGCTTTCACAGAAATCTCGCAGGATTTTTCGGCTGATAACACGCATTTCGCCATTTTTTCTAAACTAAACCAGATTTTGTTCTGAACTTACGCATTTGTCATATTATAAACATTTATAAGTGCGATCGCAATATCATAGCCATAACGACNATCAATTTCAATCTTATTTTCCCAATGGATAACTCTACTTTTTATTACTTGTTGATTTCGGAGAGTGACAGAAGAGGGATATTATATCATAAACTTATTTGATAAATAAATTTTCTGCTAATGTTTATAAACTTAAACAATCTTGCTAAACCATCCCTTCTCTTAGAAGCGATCGCATTTTTACTATTAACCCGTATTCAAACCATAAAATTGATTAGAGGTTAAAAAATGCGATCTTGTTTATTTATCTTTACATACTTAAAAAGAATAAAGGTTAGAGGAATTCTGAAAATACAACAATCAGCGTATACTAATAGTTTAGGTTAATTTACACCCGATTAATTCCATGCCGAGTTTAACTGAAATTCCTTCTTTAGGATTCCAAATCACGTTAGTTGCGGTTTGGTTAGGTTTAATCTTAGTAATAGCAGAAGGACTCAACCGCGTTTTTTCAGTAAATGCTGAAGTCTCCCGAAAAATTGTGCATATCGGAACTGGAAATGTGATATTATTAGCTTGGTGGTTAAATATTCCCGCATGGGTGGGAATTGCAGCCAGTGTAATTTCAGGGATCATTGCTATTATTTCCTATCAAACTCCAATTCTTCCCAGTATTAATAGTGTGGGACGCAACAGTTTAGGAACGTTTTTCTATGCCATTAGTATTGGGGTTTTAATCGGTTGGTTTTGGACAATTCAACAACCTCAATATGCTGCTTTAGGGATTTTAATCATGGCTTGGGGGGATGGTTTAGCCGCCGTGATTGGTCAACAATGGGGTAAACATCAATATTGTTTTTTAGGAAGTTCCAAAAGTTGGGAAGGTTCCCTAACCATGCTATTCGTTAGTTTTATTATTTCCCTTACCATTTTATTAGTTATTCAGGGCAATGATCAACCAACTTGGATAATTTCAATAGTTGTAGCCCTTGTAGCAACGACGTTAGAAAGCTTTTCAAAATATGGGATTGATAATCTTACTGTTCCATTTGGAAGTGCGTCCTTAGCTTTTTTTCTCAATCAAATCCTCTAAAAAGATTAATCCCCCGTAAAGCATTACGAGGGATTTAAAGTGATCTTGAAAGCGGGAGAAAAAACAAGGGGTAATCACACATTCAATTGTGTTGTTATCTTTAGTGTTTCCAACGCGGATCTTTGTTGGGAGTTCCTTCAAAGGGTTGGGTACCGACTGCGGGGTACATATCATCACTGACGACAAACATCCGTCCTGCGGCTTCCGTCAGATAGGTCATCATTTCTTTAACAGATTTTAAGATGTTCATACTGCCTCACCTCATAAGAATCAGTCAGTCTTCTATACTTATTATTTTAGGGGAAAAATTAGAAAGTGTGTCAGTTTGCAACATTTATTTGCACTCAGTTCAAGTTTACATTTGTTTAACTTATGCAATATATTTTAATTGTTAGAAATACTTAAGCCTGAAAGGGAGAAACGGATGTAAAGAGGTAAATTTACTGATCTCTACATCAGTTTCTTGGCGAGTTCTTCTATTTTATCCGTTAAGACTGCAATCCTTTTAAAACTTTATCAGCAAAAGCATTAATAGATTTCCCAACGGTTTTTTTCAATCGCCATGCTTTGAAAGCCGTTTCATAATCCTCTCCTTCCGTTTGATAAGTTTTCCAGGCTCTGAGGGTTAAAAATAATCCCCAAAATAGAAAGACAAACGCTGCAAATCCAATACTATGAGCAATCACCAGATTAATTAAAATCAAGAAACCATTAACAATGGCAAACTGAATTAAATTTTGTTTCAGTCGATTTCGACGATAGGCATTAAAGACTAACTTTTCATCGGCTTCTTGTTTCTGTAACTGCCATTGCTGTTCAGCCAGTTCTAAATCCTGGTAAGAAATTCCTAAATCTTTAGCAATTTCTAACAAATCTTGACGGGTCATTTCCTCATTATCTTGTTTGCGACAAATGGCAATATAGAGAATTTCTTGTATATCTTCCTGTAAATAAGTACGGGTGATTTGAGTATCTGAGTTTGTCATAGCAATTATCCTAATCTCCTTATTAGAAGTTGTAGACATCAAGGTCTATTTAGAAGTGATTCTGAAGGGGTCTGAGTTTCGTTTATCGAGGACTCCAACGCCTTGACTCAGAATGACCTCTTGGAATGAATCTACTCACCTACTTTTATAGTAACTAGACTTAGAAAATTTTGCAGAGGTTCACACCCAAAACTAGATCATTAAGGCGAAACTACGTTTAGTCATTTAACCCAAAGTATATAATCCCCCATCCCGTCCACAAATCATAACCTGACCCTGCCAAACTACAGGAGTTGACTCGAAAGAAACCCCCGGTTTAAATCGTCCCGTTTGTTCGACTCTTAAGCGATAATATTCCCCCCGTTGGTTAGGAATTACATTGCTTTGATTGGCTCTCGCTTCTTCCCAATATAAATTAAATAAATAAACTCCATCATATCCAGCCGTAATTAATTTATAACCATCGGTAAAAATAGGTGTTGAAATTGAAGCTCCTATTTTCTTTTGTGCTAAAATGATAGGAGTTTTATATTGTCCGGTTCCTAACGGCCCATTCACGGTTTTTCCAGTCGTAATGGTTTGAGAGCCAATATATAAATATCCATCAATGGCATTGGTGGCAAAAATAGCCGGAAATCCATCGGGATTGTATTCATCATTCAACGCCACAGAACCAATAACACCGCCATTCCAGGTATTAAAACTTTGATTTTTAGTCGGTAAAAACCAGTCCACACTATCTTTCGGTTCTCGGTTAGGATTTAGTTTCAAAACCCCTCCATTTCCCGGAATATATTGTTTTTCAATAGCACAAAATAACTTTCCATCTTGAGAAATAACCGCCGAACCATCAATATCGGAACCTGTATAAAAATCCCAAATAATTTTTCGTGTTTTTAAATCAATTCCATAAATATGTCCAGAACCCGATGCCATAAAAATTCGATTTCCTAACCGCGAGGGAGAAGATTCACTGACTAAATTTCCACCATGTCGGCTACTGTCTCCATCTCCATAGAGTTTTACTTCCGATAAAATTTGAGGTTGTAAAAATCCTGATTTTTTTTCCGCCGTTTTAACCGAACTATTGAGAAAATAACCAATCGCATTTTCCCCAGCATTAAAAATGACACCATCTCCTAAATATAAAGGAGAACTATCGTTATCTCGACTATAACTTGGGGTGGGACGTAAATCTAATTTCCAGAGTTCTTTCCCAGTCCTAAAGGAAATTGCCCGAAAACTGGTGGCTAATCCGCCTTTAGATAAACTACTACGGCTGCCTTGTAAAACAACAATACGATTCTCATCCGTTGCAGTTTCATCAATATAAATACTGGATGTTCCTTTAATCACATCATCAAATTTATACCTCCAAATTTCCTGCTGTGTCTCTAATTCTATTTTTCTTAAATAATGGTCAAAAGCCCCTATAATTAAATAGGTTTTTCCTCGATCTCTTGTAATTGTGGGTTGTCCTGTCCATCCTGCCCCACTCCAAACTTTACGAGTTCGTCCGACATAAGTAACCCCTGTTCCCAAGGGAAATTTATGAATTTGTTTAATATTTTCCGGCACACCTTGACCATAAAAACGCCGTTGATCATTTCCTAAATAGGTGGGGACTAAAAGTTCAATTTCTGGATCTAAAATTGATAATAATGTCTTTAATTCCTGTTGAATTTCGGCTTCTGTTGTGTTAAAATTAAAAAGTTTAGAAATAGATGGAGGAATTAATGAGCCTAGAGAAAAATAAGCAGCGAGTTGATTAAACTGTCGGCGAGAAACCATAATTTTAAAACCCTAAATATAATAAATAATCTCCGTAGAGACGTGCCTTGGCGGAGCCATGCCGTAAGGCTTTTGGCGCGTCTCTACCCAGACTTAATATTAAACCATAAATTCCTAATACCTAACTCAACCTCAATTAATACCCACCAATCAGCAAATCAAAATGTTAAACTAAAGAAATTGATTGAATCTTAATAAATTTTTAGGTATTTCTCATGGTTAATCGCCTTTCTGAATCCAAAAGCCTCTATCTTCGGAAACACGCAGAAAATCCAATTGATTGGTGGCCTTGGTGTGACGAGGCTTTAGAAACAGCACGGTTAGCCAATAAACCGATTTTTCTATCTATTGGTTATTCGAGTTGTCATTGGTGCACCGTGATGGAAGGAGAGGCATTTTCTGACCCAGGAATTGCCCAATATATGAATCAAAATTTCCTCCCCATTAAAGTAGATCGAGAAGAACGACCCGAAATTGATAGTATTTATATGCAAGCTTTACAAATGATGACGGGTCAAGGAGGATGGCCGTTAAATATTTTCCTAACCCCTGATGAACGAATTCCCTTTTATGGTGGAACTTATTTTCCTTTAGAACCTCGTTATGGTAGACCTGGATTTTTAGAAGTTTTACAAGCAATTCGTCGATTTTATGACTTAGAAAAAACTAAATTGCAAGCGTTTAAAGATGAAATCATGACGCATTTGCAACAAGCTACACTCTTACCGATTTCTGAATTAACGGAAGATTTATTACAAAAAGGATTAGAAGCTAATACCGGGGTTGTTAGCCGTAATGAATATGGGGGGCCAAGGTTTCCCATGATTCCTTATGCTGACATGGCATTGCGAAGAATTCGGTTTAATATTGAGGATCAATATGATGCCAAACAAGCTTGTACCCAACGGGGTTTAGACTTAGCATTAGGGGGAATTTATGATCATGTAGCCGGAGGATTTCATCGCTATACCGTTGACCCGACTTGGACAGTTCCCCACTTTGAAAAAATGCTTTATGATAATGGACAAATTGTTGAATATTTAGCGAATTTATGGAGTGCGGGAATTCAAAAACCGGCTTTTAAACGGTCAATTCAAGGAACTGTAGCTTGGTTAAAACGGGAAATGACGGCTCCAGAAGGGTATTTTTATGCGTCTCAAGATGCCGATAATTTTACCTCTTCTAACGAATCAGAACCAGAAGAAGGAGCCTTTTATGTTTGGCATAATAGCGAACTAGAACAATTTTTGACTCCCGAAGAATATGCCGTCTTGCAAGAACAATTTACTATTACAAAAGCCGGAAATTTTGAAGGAAAAAATGTTTTACAAAGAACAAATTCAGATGAGTTAAGTAATATTATTGAATCTGCTTTAGCCAAACTTTTTAAAGTTCGCTATGGAGAATTACCAGAAACAGTAAAAACCTTTGCTCCTGCTCGAAATAATCAAGAAGCAAAAACCCATCATTGGTTAGGAAGAATTCCCCCCGTTACAGATACTAAAATGATCGTAGCGTGGAATAGTTTAATGATTTCTGGTTTAGCCACAGCCGCGAGAGTTTTGGGAGACGTTGAATATTTAGAATTAGCTACAAAAGCCACTCAATTTATTCTTAAAAACCAGTGGATAGACGGACGCTTACATCGTGTGAATTATGAAGGACAACCGGACGTTGTTGCTCAATCTGAAGATTATGCGTTATTCATTAAAGCGTTGATTGATTTATATCAAGCGAGTTTAACGGTAACAACTGATTTTGTACAGTCAGATTATTGGTTAGAACAGGCAAAAAAAGTTCAAGAAGAATTTAATAATTTACTCTGGAGTGTGGAATTGGGAGGATATTTTAATACCGCTAAAGACATGGGAGAAGATTTATTAATTCGCGAACGCAGCTATATTGATAATGCCACTCCAGCCGCCAATGGGGTAGCAATTTCTAATTTAGTCCGTCTGTTTCTATTAACAGAAAATCTGGAACTTTTAGATTTAGCTGAACCAGGGTTAACTGCCTTTAGTTCCGTGATGCAAAAATCCCCCCAAGCCTGTCCCAGTTTATTTACAGCATTAGATTGGTATCGGAATAATACTTTAGTTAGAACTTCTCTCGAACAAATTTCAGCATTGAGTGTTCAATATTTCCCCGCTACTATTTTTAAAGCAGATCATACCCTTCCTAATGATATTATCGGGTTAGTTTGTCAGGGATTAAAATGTAACAAACCTGCCCAAAGTTCTGAGGAAATGTTACAACAATTGCAAGCCAGTCAATCTCGTTCCTAATCAGAAATACAATTATCAACGCGACAGATGATCCCCCCAACGTTCCTTAATACGGGGGGAGATATGTACCGATCGCAACGTTCAACTAATCCTCAACTTCCTTAACCACCCAAACCGAACAATTGGCTTCCGAAACCACCTGAGAACTCACCGACCCTTGTAAAATTCGTTTGACCCCCGTTAGTCCCCGACTACCAATGATAATCAAATCCGCTTGATAAATATTCGCTAACCGAATAATTTCCTCTGCTGGGTCACCCGCCACAATTTCAATTTCACTTTCACAATCTAACTGATCCTGATAACCTCGAAGTTGCTTTTCAATATGACGATAAGGAAACTCATCACTACCCAGATGAGGTCTATCAGCCACCAGATCAAAATCCGATGCCACCGTTGGCACAACATGAGAGAAGATCACGTTTGTTGTGGGTTGCAATTGTAGTTGGCTTAGTGCCTCAATCACAAACTTCGCAGTCGGTGAATCATCCACAGCAACCAAAATCGTATTCAGCACAGCAACGTCTCCTCTAAAACAATTGAAAAATCTGGAATTTGAAATCTAGCAGGACTCAAACTCCTATTCTAAAGGCAAGACGTTACACATCCCCATGAATGTTGAGAGAAAGTTGCTGATTCTAAGGTTCCGTTCTCAGCCGTACCGAGTCCCCATGAGACGGTAAACCTTCGGCGGTGGTCAAAACTTGAATAGCCCCAGCCACCTTCTGTAAAGCCGTTGGAGAATACTGAATTAAACTCGAATGTTTCATAAAGGTTTCCACCCCTAACGCTGAGGCATAACGGGCAGCGCCGGATGTCGGTAAAGTATGGTTAGGGCCAGCTAAATAATCCCCAACAGCTTCCGGTGTTGAACACCCTAAAAAGATAGCCCCGGCATGGCGAATACTTTCGAGTAAATCCCAAGGTTCAGCCACTTCTAATTCCAAGTGTTCGGGGGCAAACTCATTGGACAATTGAGCCGCCGCCTCTAAGGATTCGACGACGACCACTAAACCATAATGGGCAATCGCTTTTTCGGTTAAGGTGCGTCGGGGATGGTTCACTAACTGTCGTTCCACTTCAGCCACTACTTGTCGGGCTAAAGCTGAATCCGTTGTTAATAAAATTGCAGCCGCTAAGGTATCGTGTTCGGCTTGGGCTAATAAATCCGCCGCCACATGAATCGGGTTCGCCACACTATCCGCAATCACTAAAACTTCCGATGGCCCCGCCAGGGAATCAATGCCCACGGTTCCATAAACTAATTTTTTGGCCAACGTCACATAAATATTGCCAGGGCCGGTAATCACATCCACCTTCGGGATGGTTTCCGTACCATAGGCCAAAGCGGCAACAGCCTGTGCCCCCCCAACCCGATAAATTTCATGAACCCCAGCTTCCTGAGCCGCGACTAAAACCGCCGGATTCATTTTATGCTCTGGCCCTGGGGGTGTCACCATGACAATCCGAGGAACCTTGGCCACTTGAGCCGGAACCGCATTCATCAACACGGTACTGGGGTACGAAGCTTTACCCCCCGGTACATAAAGTCCAGCCCGATCAACGGGAGTATATCGTTTTCCGAGAACCACCTCGTCATCTTCAAACTGAACCCAAGACTTGGGAATCCGTTGGCGGTGAAAGGCTTCAATTTGTTTGCGGGCTAACTGGATCGCATCGAGTAATTCTTTAGACACTTGTTGGTAAGCTGCGTCTAACTCTGAACCACTCACCCGCAATTCGTCTAATGTTAAGGTCTGTTGATCAAATTCTTCCGTGTAGTGGAGAAGTGCTTTATCTCCTTGACGCCGAACTGTTTGCAGCACCTCCCGCACCGTTGCCTCTTTATGGATCATCGTGTCATCATGGGTACGGTCAGAGATCCGTCGCAATTCAGCTTGTGCTTCAACCCACTGAGTAATAATTCGCAGCATGGTGATTCGGAGTGCCAACCTTAAGAAACTAGGGCCGAGATAGGAAACAGACAACAAGGATTCACTTTCTAAGGGCTGGGCCAAACTGACCACAGTTTCAGAACTTATCCCCCTTGCTTCCTTGCCAATACTCAGGGGATACATACCCCATTGAGTATAGCATAAAAAGCTGTCCTTCTAGGATGGGGCTTGAAACCCATTTTTTTTGCTAGAATGCCAGAGTCGAGAATTTTTTGGCTTCCTGTGAGTCCATAGGAAGTGGGGTTGAATTTGACAAAATAAATGTTATAGTAGTAGGTCTGTAACTTAGTATCTCTAATCGGAATACCTGCGTCTTCTTCAACCAGAACCTATGGCCAATATTAAATCTGCTGTCAAACGAGTCGAAATTGCAGAGCGCAATCGGTTGCGTAACAAATCGTACAAGTCAGCCGTTAAAACCTTAATGAAAAAATGTCTGACCTCAGTTGATAAATACGGGGCTGACCCTACAACCGATAATCTCGCCGCCGTCAATCAACAAATGTCGGCTGCCTTTAGTAAAATTGACAAAGCTGTCAAAAAAGGGGTTCTGCATCCTAACAATGGTGCACGCAAAAAATCTCGCTTGGCAAGAGCCTTAAAGCGTCACCAAACCGTTGCTGCCTAACCCATCAGTTATCAGTAAACAGTTATCAGTAAACAGTGAAGAGTCAACAGTCAATCGTGAAGAGTCAACAGTGAAGCGTCAACAGTTGTCAATTGTGAACCCGCAAGAAAGCGGAACACAACGGATTACTGATTACTGATAACTAATAACTGATTACTGTGACTATACAGACTATGCAACTGATTGATACCCACGTTCATATTAATTTTAAAGAATTGGCATCCGACTTAGAGGCAATTCGACAAAGATGGCAAGAAGCGGGAGTCGTTCGTTTAGTGCATTCTTGTGTTCACCCTGGAGAATTTCAGGAGATACAGGATATTGCTAATCAAGTCCCCGAACTCAGCTTTGCTGTTGGGTTGCATCCGTTGGATAGCCAACTCTGGAATTCTACCTCGGCGGAAACCATTACCCAACTCGCCCAATCCGATGATAGAGTCGTTGCCATTGGCGAAATGGGGCTTGATTTTTATAAAGCCGATAACCGAGAGCAACAAATCCAGGTGTTCACCGAACAGCTAGAAATTGCCTATCGATTGAATAAACCTGTGATCATTCACTGTCGGGATGCAGCCGCAACCATGATTCATCTCTTACAAAAATTTTGGGAACAACGGGGGACAGTTTCTGGAGTGATGCACTGTTGGGGAGGAACCCCGGAAGAACAAGAGCAGTTTTTGGCGTTAGGGTTGTATATCAGCTTTAGTGGAACCGTGACGTTTAAAAAAGCAATTGCCATTCAAGACTCCGCTCGTCAAGTTCCATCTAATCGGATTTTAGTCGAAACGGATTGTCCTTTTCTAGCCCCTGTTCCTAAACGCGGAAAACGCAACGAACCTGCCTTTGTGCGTCATGTTGCAGAAACGGTTGCTCAACTGCGGAACATTCCCCTAGAAACCCTCTGTCAACAAACCACCCATAATGCTTGTCAACTGTTTCAATTATCAGTATAGAGACGTGCGGGGAGCCTAATACAGTTATCAGTTATCAGTCATCAGTCATCAGTTATGAGTTTTGTGGTTTTTAGCTAACATTTATAAACGACTAACTATCAACCATTAACTCTTCATTGATAACTGATAACTGATAACTGATAACTGATAACTGATAACTGATAACTGATAACTGATAACTGATAACTGATAACTAATAACTGATAAATGGCAAATCTAACCCACAACGAACCTACTTTTTTGCTTCCTGACTTAATTGAAATTCAACGGTCAAGCTTTCGTTGGTTTTTGGAAGCGGGGCTGATTGAAGAATTAGAAAGTTTCTCTCCGATTACCGACTATACCGGTAAATTGGAACTGCATTTTTTAGCCAAAGACTATAAACTCAAACGCCCTAAATATGACGTTGATGAAGCGAAACGGCGGGATAGTACCTATGCCGTTCAGATGTATGTTCCCACTCGTTTAATTAATAAAGAAACTGGAGAGATTAAAGAACAAGAAGTCTTTATTGGAGACTTACCCTTGATGACAGAACGGGGAACCTTTATCATCAACGGGGCAGAACGAGTTATTGTTAATCAAATTGTCAGAAGTCCGGGGGTTTATTATAAATCTGAAATTGATAAAAACGGACGGCGGACTTATAGCGCGTCCTTAATTCCTAACCGAGGGGCTTGGTTAAAATTTGAAACCGATAAAAATGATTTAGTGTGGGTGAGAATTGATAAAACCCGAAAACTATCAGCCCAAGTTTTATTAAAAGCTTTGGGTCTTACTAATAACGAAATTTTTGATGCGTTACGCCATCCCGAATACTTTGAAAAAACCATTGAACGGGAAGGAGAATTTACCGAAGACGACGCCTTAATGGAACTGTACCGCAAACTCCGTCCTGGGGAACCCCCAACGGTAGCCGGAGGGGAACAGTTACTCAATAACCGTTTCTTCGATGCCAAACGCTATGATTTGGGTCGGGTGGGACGCTATAAACTCAATAAAAAACTGCGGTTGACCATTCCTGATACCACACGGGTTTTGACCTCTACTGATATTCTGGCGGCTATCGATTATTTAGTTAACTTGGAATACGATATCGGCGAAACCGATGATATTGACCACTTAGGAAATCGTCGGGTACGTTCGGTGGGTGAACTGCTGCAAAACCAAGTCCGGGTTGGGTTAAACCGTTTAGAACGGATTATTCGGGAACGGATGACGGTGAGTGATGCTGATGCTTTAACTCCTGCGTCTTTGGTTAACCCCAAACCCCTTGTTGCCGCGATTAAAGAGTTTTTCGGTAGTTCTCAATTATCGCAGTTTATGGATCAGACAAATCCCTTGGCGGAACTGACCCATAAACGTCGTTTATCCGCCCTTGGCCCTGGAGGATTAACCCGTGAACGGGCGGGGTTTGCTGTTCGAGATATTCACCCTAGCCACTACGGTCGGATTTGTCCCATTGAAACCCCAGAGGGGCCAAACGCCGGATTAATTGGGTCTTTGGCAACCTTAGCACGGGTCAATCCCTACGGATTTATTGCCACTCCTTACAATAAAGTTGAGAATGGCAAAGTCCGCCGAGATTTACCTGCGGTGTACATGACCGCCGACGAAGAAGACGATTTGCGGGTCGCGCCGGGGGATATCCGCACCGATGCCGAGGGGACAATTTTAGGAGATATTGTTCCAGTACGGTATCGCCAGGAATTCACAACAACGACTCCCACCCAGGTAGACTATGCTGCCGTGTCTCCGGTGCAAATCGTGTCTGTAGCAACCTCTTTAATTCCTTTCCTCGAACACGACGACGCTAACCGAGCTTTGATGGGGTCTAATATGCAGCGTCAGGCTGTACCTTTGTTACGTCCTGAACGGCCCTTAGTAGGAACGGGATTAGAAGCTCAAGCAGCCCGTGACAGTGGGATGGTGATTGTGTCTCGGACAGATGGGGAGGTTAGTTATATTGACGGGTCTTGTATTCGAGTTATCGATAACAACGGTAAGGAATACGAATATGAGTTACAGAAATATCAACGTTCTAACCAAGATACTTGTTTAAACCAGCGTCCGTTGGTTTATGAAGGAGATCAGGTTGTGGCAGGTCAGGTGTTAGCCGATGGTTCCTCAACGGAAGGGGCAGAACTCGCCCTCGGTCACAATATCTTAGTCACCTATATGCCTTGGGAAGGGTATAACTACGAAGACGCGATTTTAATTAGTGAGCGTCTCGTTCAACAAGATATTTACACCTCCATCCACGTTGAAAAATACGAAATTGAAGCTCGACAAACCAAACTCGGCCCGGAAGAAATTACCCGTGAAATTCCTAACGTTGGGGAAGATTCCCTGCGTCAACTCGATGGTAGTGGAATTATCCGAGTTGGAGCTTGGGTTGAGTCTGGCGATATTTTAGTCGGGAAAGTCACTCCCAAAGGGGAATCTGACCAACCCCCGGAAGAAAAACTCCTGCGGGCGATTTTCGGAGAAAAAGCACGGGATGTGCGCGATAACTCCCTGCGGGTTCCCAACGGTGAAAAAGGTCGGGTTGTGGATGTGCGGGTGTTTACTCGTGAACAAGGAGACGAACTTCCCCCCGGTGCCAATATGGTGGTGCGGGTCTATGTTGCCCAAAAACGCAAAATCCAAGTTGGGGATAAAATGGCCGGACGACACGGAAATAAAGGAATTGTGTCTCGGATTTTGCCCATTGAGGATATGCCCTATTTGCCCGATGGTCGCCCAGTGGATATTGTGTTAAATCCTTTGGGTGTACCCAGCCGGATGAACGTCGGTCAAATCTTTGAGTGTTTATTAGGGTGGGCGGGTCAAAACCTGAAAAAACGGTTTAAAGTCGTTCCCTTTGATGAAATGCACGGGTCTGAAATGTCACGGGAAACGGTTCATGCGAAATTACGCGAAGCCCGTGATAAGGTCAAGAAAAATTGGTTATTTGATGAAAATTATCCGGGGAAAACCTTAGTTTATGATGGTCGCACTGGAGAACCCTTTGACCAACCCGTGACTGTCGGTATTGCCTATATGCTGAAACTGGTTCACTTAGTCGATGATAAGATTCACGCCCGGTCTACTGGCCCTTACTCGTTGGTAACGCAACAACCCTTGGGAGGGAAAGCGCAACAAGGAGGTCAACGGTTTGGAGAAATGGAGGTGTGGGCGTTGGAAGCCTTTGGGGCCGCTTATACCTTACAGGAGTTGTTAACGGTCAAATCCGACGATATGCAAGGACGCAACGAAGCCCTCAACGCTATTGTTAAGGGCAAAACCATTCCCCGTCCCGGAACACCAGAATCCTTCAAAGTGTTGATGCGGGAGTTGCAATCTTTGTGTTTGGATATTGCGGTACATAAAGTGGAAACCACCGACGAAGGAGGAAGTCGAGATGTGGAAGTAGACTTAATGGCTGATATCCCCGCCACCCGCATGACCTACACAGCCAATAACTTTGCCCCCGCTAAACCCACTTATGACTTAAGTAGTTCAGTGGAAGAAGAAGACGAATAATCAGTGTAGAGACGCGCCATGGCGCGTCTCTACCAGTTGTCAGTTGTCAATGAAGAGTTGATGGTTGATAGTTAGTCGTTTATAAATGTTAGCTAAAAACCACATAACTGATAACTGATAACTGATAACTGATAACTGATAACTGATAACTGATAACTGATAACTGAAACATGGCTAAACTTGAACAACGGTTTGATTACGTTAAAATTGGATTAGCGTCTCCAGAACGAATTCGTCAGTGGGGAGAGAGAACGCTGCCGAATGGTCAAGTGGTGGGAGAAGTCACCAAACCCGAAACCATCAATTACAGAACGCTAAAACCGGAGATGGATGGGTTATTTTGTGAACGAATTTTTGGCCCTGCCAAGGATTGGGAATGCCATTGTGGAAAATATAAACGGGTCAGACATCGTGGAATTGTCTGCGAACGCTGTGGCGTAGAAGTCACAGAATCCCGTGTCCGTCGCCATCGCATGGGTTATATCAAATTAGCGGCTCCGGTTACCCATGTTTGGTATCTCAAAGGGATTCCGAGTTATATGGCTATTCTATTAGATATGCCATTACGGGATGTGGAGCAAGTGGTTTATTTTAACGCCTATGTGGTGTTAAATCCAGGAAACCATGATAGCTTGTCCTATAAACAGTTATTAACAGAAGATACTTGGTTAGAAATTGAAGACCAAATTTATAGTGAAGAATCCACTTTAACGGGAATTGAAGTGGGAATTGGGGCGGAAGCCATTGCCCGTTTATTAGAGGATATCCCCTTAGAAGAAGAAGCCGAAAAACTGCGAGAAGAAATTGCCGTAGCTAAAGGACAAAAACGCGCCAAACTAATTAAACGGCTGCGGGTAATTGATAACTTTGTGGCAACGGGTTCTAAACCAGATTGGATGGTTTTGAATGTAATTCCCGTCATTCCTCCTGATTTACGCCCGATGGTGCAGTTGGATGGGGGACGATTTGCCACCTCGGATTTAAACGATTTATATCGTCGGGTGATTAACCGCAATAATCGATTAGCTCGATTACAAGAAATTCTAGCTCCTGAAATTATTATCCGTAACGAAAAACGGATGTTACAGGAGGCGGTTGATGCCTTAATTGATAACGGTCGTCGGGGTCGGACGGTAGTTGGAGCTAATAATCGACCGTTAAAATCTTTGTCGGATATTATTGAAGGGAAGCAGGGACGATTCCGCCAAAACTTATTAGGAAAACGGGTAGATTATTCCGGTCGTTCTGTCATCGTGGTGGGGCCCAAATTAAAAATGCACCAGTGCGGTTTACCCCGTGAAATGGCGATTGAATTGTTCCAACCCTTTGTGATTAATCGCTTAATTCGTCAAGGATTAGTCAATAATATTAAAGCGGCGAAAAAACTGATTCAACGCAACGATGCCAGTGTTTGGGATGTTTTAGAAGAAGTGATTTCAGGACATCCGGTGATGTTAAACCGTGCCCCGACCTTGCACCGTTTAGGGATTCAAGCCTTTGAACCCATTTTAGTCGATGGTCGGGCGATTCAGTTGCATCCGTTAGTGTGTCCAGCCTTTAACGCGGACTTTGACGGTGACCAAATGGCCGTTCACGTTCCCCTCTCCATTGAATCTCAAGCTGAAGCCCGATTGTTGATGTTAGCTTCCAATAATATTCTATCTCCGGCGACGGGACGACCGATTGTTACCCCCAGTCAGGATATGGTCTTGGGATGTTACTATCTAACCGCAGAAAATCCAAAATTTAAAGATCAAAAAGAGCGTTATTTTGCCGATTTGGAGGATGTCATTGTTGCTTATCAACAAGGGTCTTTAGAGTTACATTCCTATGTGATGGTACGCTTTGAGGGGGAAATGTTATCCGATGAAGCAGAACAGGTCAATATTGAACAGGAGGATGCCATCACTGGGATAATTACTAAAACCTATGTGGGTAAGAAAACGGGTAAACTCTTACGTCGAGTTCGAGAAGATAAGGAGGGTAATATTCTAACTCAATATATTCGTACCACCCCAGGACGGGTGATTTTCAATAAAACCGTGTTTTCAGTCATCAATAATCAGTAAAGCGTGAATTGTTAATCATTAATAGTCTTGAGTTAACAGCTAACAACGATTAACTCAAGACTAAAGATTAAAATTCAAAACTTAAAACTGAGTACAGACGCGCCATGGCGCGTCTCTACCACTGATTGCTGAAAAGACTGATATACCACTGCCAATTAAGGTATCTGACACGTCTAAATCCTAAAAATCTGTTCCCTGTTCCCTGTTCCCTGTTCCCTTTTTACTCAATCATGACTAACAAAAAAATCTTTCGGAATCAAGTTATTGATAAAGGACAATTAAAAAAATTAATGTCCTGGGCTTTTATGAATCATGGTACAGCCAGAACCGCCCAAATTGCTGATGAATTAAAGGATTTGGGATTCCGCTATGCCACAAAAGCCGGGGTTTCGATTAGTGTGGATGACTTACAAGTTCCCCCGTCCAAACGAGCACTCTTAGAAGAAGCGGAAGAAGAAATTCGCAACACGGAACGCCGTTATATGAAAGGGGAAATTACCGAAGTTGAACGCTTCCAAAAGGTAATTGATACTTGGAATGGTACTTCCGAAACCTTGAAAGATCATGTGGTGGAAAACTTCAAGGCTAGTAATCCGTTAAACTCCGTTTATATGATGGCATTCTCTGGCGCACGGGGAAATATTTCCCAAGTTCGTCAGTTAGTGGGAATGCGGGGATTGATGGCTGACCCCCAAGGGGAAATTATCGACTTACCGATTAAAACCAACTTCCGTGAAGGCTTAACCGTTACTGAATATATTATTTCCTCCTACGGTGCACGGAAAGGGTTGGTGGATACCGCCTTACGAACCGCCGACTCCGGCTATTTAACCCGTCGTTTAGTAGACGTTTCCCAAGATGTGATTCTGCGGGAAATTGACTGTGGAACAACACGGGGGATTCGCATTCGCAGTATGACCGATGGCGACCGGGTATTAATTCCCCTGAAAGACCGATTAATGGGTCGGGTGTTAGGGGAAGATGTTCGCCACCCGGAAACCGGAGAAATTGTTGAATATCAAGGGGAACAGGCGGTTAAAAATCAAGCTGTTAGTGAAGAATTAGCCGTCGCTATTCAGAATGCTGGGGTTCAAGAGGTGTTTTTACGCTCACCCCTGACCTGCGAAGCGAACCGTTCTGTCTGTCAAACTTGCTATGGGTGGAGTTTAGCCCACGGTCATAACGTTGATTTAGGGGAAGCCATTGGAATTATCGCGGCTCAAAGTATTGGCGAACCCGGAACCCAGTTAACGATGCGGACATTCCACACCGGGGGGGTCTTTACCGCCGAAGCCGCTGCGGTGATTCGTGCCCATGGGGATGGAGTCGTTAAGTTCCCGAAAACCTTACGCGCCCGTCCCTTCCGTACCCGTCACGGAGATGATGCGTTCATTGTGGAAAGCAATGGCCATATTCTGGTGGACAATGGAGAGAAAAAACAAGAAAAACACAGCCTCTCCCAAGGGACAACCATTGTTGTTCAAGATGGTCAACGGGTCAAAGCTGACCAAATCTTAGCTGAAATTCCCGCCGGAGGTCGGACAGCCCGGAAGACAACGGAAAAAGCTACAAAAGACGTAGCCACGGATTTGGCTGGGGAAGTCAAATTTGCGGATGTGGTTCCCGAAGAAAAAACCGACCGTCAAGGAAATATGACCCGCATCGCCCAACGGGGGGGTCTGATTTGGGTTTTAGGCGGAGAAGTTTATAACTTACCTCCTGGGGCTGAACCTGCGGTTAAAAACGGAGATTCAGTAGAACCGGGAAGCGTTCTCGCCCAAACCAAACTCGTCTCTGAACATGGGGGATTAGTCCGAATTCGCGAACAAATTAGCCCCGATGAGTTACCGCGTGAAATTGAGATTATTACCGCCTCTGTGCTCCTGGATGAAGCCTTGGTGCGGTTGGTACAAATGCAGGGACGGGAACAATATATTATTGAGACCAATAGCAACCACCGCTTCCTGCTGAAAGTTAGTCCCGGTTCCAAGGTGGAAAACCATGATGTGATTGCGGAACTCATGGACGACAGCTACCGGACAAAAACCGGGGGGATTATCAAATACGCTGGGGTGGAAGTCGCTAAACGCGGTAAGGGGAAACAAGGTTATGAAGTCACCCAGGGAGGAACTCTGTTATGGATTCCTGAAGAATGCCATGAGGTGAATAAGGATATTTCCTTACTGTTAACTGAGGATGGGCAGTATGTAGAAGCTGGAACCGAAGTGGTTAAAGACATCTTCTGTCAAACCAATGGGGTCATAGAAGTAACTCAGAAAAATGATATTCTGCGGGAAATCGTGATCAAACCGGGCGAACTGCATTTAGTGGATGACCCGGAAATGGTGATGGCGATTGATGGTCAGATTGTCAATCCCGGTCAAGAGGTGATTCCAGGGATTATCTCTCCAGAGTTGCATTATGTGGAATATGTAGAAACCCCCGAAGGCCCCGCCTTGCTGTTGCGTCCCGTTGTGGAGTTTAGCGTTCCTGAAACTCCCCCGGTTCCATCTCAGGAGTCTTTAAATGAGTCTATTGCTCTGCGGGCGGTACAACGGTTAACCTACAAAGATGGGGAACGGGTGCGGTCTGTGGAAGGGGTGGAACTCCTGCGAACCCAGTTGGTGATTAGTATTGGCACGGAAGCTCCGCAGTTAGCCGCTGATATTGAGTTACTTCCCGATGAAAGTAGCCCCGATGTCATGCGGTTACAGTTAGTGATTTTAGAATCTTTGGTGATTCGTCGGGACGTAACGGCTGATGCGACTCAGGGAAGCACCCGGACGCGGTTACTGGTTCATGATGGACTGGAAATTGAGAAAGGGGCTGTTGTCACCCGCACCGAGATTCTGTGTAAGGAATATGGGATTATTCAGGGGATTCGGTCGGGGACGGAAATTCTGCGCCGTTGTTTAGTGGTACGGGATATTGACCAAACCACTATTGATTTTCCAGAAGGTGTGAAACCGGATGTGAAACTCGGTCAACTGTTGGTTGAAGGGGCTGAAATTGCTCCAGGGATGATTTTGCCGGAGTCGGGCCAAGTCATTGCGTTGGGCGACAAAATTGTCGGTGCAGGAACAACCCCTGTAACGGGAAATCAAATTACCATGCGTCGAGGTCGTCCTTACCGGGTGTCTCCGGGTGCAATTCTCCATGTTAAAGATGGAGATTTGGTACAACGGGGGGATAACCTGGTGTTACTGGTGTTTGAACGAGCGAAAACCGGGGATATTATTCAAGGGTTGCCTCGAATTGAAGAATTGTTAGAAGCTCGTAAACCCAAGGAAGCTTGTATTTTAGCCCGTCGCCCAGGAACCGCCCAAGTATCGATGGATGAAGATGTTCCCGAATTGCGGGTAGTTGAAAGCGATGGCACTGTTACGGATTATCCCTTAACCTCTGGTCAAACCCCGTTAGTGTCTGATGGTCAAAAAGTAGATGCGGGGCAACCCCTGACCGATGGCCCTTCTAACCCCCACGAGATTTTGGAAGTGTTCTATGATCATTATCTCGAACAAGCTGAAGGAATGTATGATGCGGCCTTGGGCAGTTTCCAAAAGTGTCAGACGTTCTTGGTGAACGAGGTGCAGTCGGTGTATCAGTCCCAGGGAATTGATATTTCCGATAAGCATATTGAGGTGATTGTCCGTCAGATGACCTCGAAAGTTCGGATTGACGATGGGGGAGATACGACGATGTTACCTGGTGAACTGGTGGAATTGCGCCAGGTGGAACAGGTGAATGATGCCATGTCCATTACCGGAAGTGCCCCGGCGAAATATACGCCTGTATTATTGGGGATTACCAAAGCCTCCTTAAATACCGATAGCTTTATTTCCGCCGCCAGTTTCCAAGAAACTACACGGGTGTTGACGGAAGCCGCTATCGAAGGAAAATCCGACTGGTTACGGGGTCTGAAGGAGAACGTGATTATCGGACGTCTGATTCCAGCCGGAACTGGTTTCAATGCCTATGAGGAAGCGGGGAATGCCGACTATGGCTTTGATAATGGCAGTTTGTATTTGGATGAAGAGGACGAAGACGAACTGCGAGATGTGGTCTTGGATGACCAAACCGCACGGGTTTATAGCAGTTTTGAACGGGAAACTCCTCCTGCGAAACCGGGTAAAACCAGTAAAGCGTTCTATGAAGATAGTGAAGATGATCCCTTATTGTCCTCTATTCTCGATGATGAGTTGATTGATGATGAATACGAAGATGATGAGGATGATGAGGACGAATAAGACGGTTAGATAGTGGATTGTAAGCGGGTATCCCTGCCCGCTTCACCTTCCCTATTTTAATGATGATCTCGAAATTGTTTAATGTATTCTACAACCTCGGTATGTTTCTCAGAAGCAGCCCAAATTAAAGCTGTCCAACTATTCTGATCTTTAGCGGTTAAATCTGCTCCTCGATTTAATAAGAATTCGACAATCGGTTGATGTCCGCTTCCTGCGGCTGCCATTAATACGGTTAAATCAAAATTGGTTTTAGCGTTAATCTCTGCACCAGAATCTAATAATAACTGCACGATTTCTAAGTTCCCACTCGCTGAGGCTTCCATTAAGGGAGTCCAACCATCATTATCGCTACTGTTGACATTGGCTCCGACTTCTAATAATAGTTTTACTATCTCTTTTTGTCCTAAATTAATGGCGGTAATTAATGCCGTATTTCCGTTTTCATCCTGAGCATTTAGATCAAGGGTTTGATTTAAACAAGCTTGAACTTTCTCAATTTCTCCTGTTTGAATTGCCTTAATTAATTCACTCATGAGCTTTACTCCTGTTTTATTACTCTATTTAAAAATATTGAGATAGGGTTAATGATTCCTGAAAAATAATAGCATTTATCCCTGGATATCTGATAGGGAATTTAAGATTTTTAAACATAAGAAATTGACAGGGTTTGAAAATCAGGCTAATATTGTCAATAAGTTATCATTGGGGATTTTATGTCTAATCCGTTCCTGCACCTCGACTATGAACCCGCATTTGAGGCGTTAGGCGGTGACTATTCCGATGTTGTAGCAGCGAGTGAGTTTCCGCTCCATATCCTGCGGTTCCGTAATGATGCAGTTTTAACCCAGTTAGGACTTAACCCGGAAACCGTTACAGACGAGCATTGTATCGAAGCCTTTGGCAAATTTGAAACCGTGCAACCGTTATTAGCCATGCGCTATCACGGTTATCAATTTGGAGAATATAACCCCTATTTGGGAGATGGGCGGGGGTTTTTATATGGTCAAGTGCGGGGAATTGATGGGGAATTATATGATTTTGGAACAAAGGGATCGGGAAGAACGCCCTACTCCAGAAATGCCGACGGAAGACTAACCTTAAAAGGGGGAGTGCGGGAAGTTTTAGCGGCTGAAATGTTACATCGCATGAAGGTAAGAACTTCTCGATGTTTAAGTTTAATTGAAACCGGGGAACAACTGTGGCGAGGAGATGAACCTTCCCCGACTCGCTCATCCGTTATGGTGCGGTTTAGTCGCTCTCATATTCGCTTCGGAACCTTTGAACGACTACACTATTTTAAACGACCGGATTTAATCGAAAAATTGTTAGATCATGTCATTACTTATTATTATTCTAATTTAACATCAGAACGCGATCGCTATGCTTTATTTTATGCGGAATTAGTCAAACGAGTCGCAGAATTAGCCGCACAATGGATGGCTTCAGGGTTTTGTCATGGGGTCTTAAATACCGATAATCTGTCAATTACGGGGGAAAGTTTCGATTATGGCCCCTACGCCTTTATGCCTCACTATAACCTCCGATTTACCGCCGCTTATTTTGATTATGGGGGATTATATTGTTATGGAAATCAACCCTTTGTTTGTGAAGGAAACTTAGAGTTATTACAAAAACCCTTATCTTTAGTCATTCCTTCAGAAGACCTTCAAGCCGGGTTAACTTTATTTCAACAATATTATCGAGATTTCTATCGTCAACGGATGATTAATCGTTTAGGATTTTCCCAAATTCCCACACCAGAAGCGGAAGAACTTTTGCAAATTACGATTAATTTACTGAAAGATAATTTGATTCATTATCATGACTTTTTTATTCAACTGCGAGAACAGTTTTGTGAGCAATGGCAAGACGAACCGCAAAATATTTTAAAAGACGCTGAACCCATGCAGCATTTAGATCGTTGGCGACAACTGTATTATCATCATTTACAAACTTTATCCTATCCTGAACTAGATGAAATCAAACAACGGTTAAAAGACTATAATCCTCAAGTGGTGATTGTTCGTCCTGAAATTGAGGCAATTTGGGAACCGATTACCGTTGAGGATAATTGGCAACCTTTTTATCAATTATTAGATAAAATTAAAGCCGAATAGTATTGGTATATTAATGGGATGTCCCTAAAAATCCCTATACCTATTGGTGTAAATCCAGTCTGAACTTCGATAAAGTCAGTTAAAATACGAAAGTAAGACCCTGAGCGTTAAACTTAAACCGGATTTAACCTCAGCAGCCCTTATTTTAGAGGAACGATACTATGACAGAGAATCAACCTGTAGATACAGCAACCCCGATGACTGCATCAATCATGGACAGTATCAAAGGGTTTTTGGGGAATATTCTGAGTAGTTGGAAAGTCAGAATTACCTTAGGGGCAATTGTGCTGTTAGGAATTGGAATTTTTGCTTTCTTTTATCAACATTATGTCGCCGAATTGGGAATGAAAATGTGGACAAATAGTTCGGGTGCAAAACCCATTGAATGTGTTTTGAAAGATACAAATAATGATAATTATGTTAGCTGTAGTGCATTATTAGGAGATCAGGTTGTTCCCCTAGAATGTAGTTCCAGTTTATTTAATTTGGGGTGTCGAGTCAATTATGGCTCTGCTGTACCCAATGTTAAAGCCTCCAGAGGAAATTGAGATCAAAGGTTGGCTGTTGACTGTTGACTGTTAACAGCCTGTTTAGGGATTAACAATTTCTGCTAACCAACCTTGTTCAGAATCATAATAATAAAACGTTCGATTTTGAGGTTCTCCTTGGAGTTCTAAATGATCAACTTCCTGGGGTTCAAGTAATAATAAAATAAAATTAGACGGAGGTTCAAGGGGAATAATGGCTAGGGGGTGAAAAGCGGTAGATTCTGAACGAGGTTGGCGAGAATCTGGCCAGTAAAATTGTTGTTTCGCCGCATTTGATAAAAATTGCCAAAGGGTTGTTCTAGCGGTGGTTAACGTTAAATCAGGATAACTATCGGAAATCAATTTTAATTCACCTAACAGGCGAAATTGCTCACGGGTTTCTGGAAAATACCAACAAACTTCTCCCCAAGAATGATTCTGAATTTGATTAACTTTTTGACTGCGACTATCCGTAATTATTTGCAGTTGATTTGTTTCCGGTAAAAACCCCCGAAAAACAACCGTTCTATTTGCGGGACGACCTTCTAAACCAACCGTGGCTAATTGGAAATAACGGGAATAAACTAAATGGCGATTTCGGTGTAATGCACTTGTTAAAGATAAACGCCAACCTGGAATATCATTCATAACCTGTAGTAAGCCCTTCAGGGCTTTCTTAATTTAAGATTTAAGATAGGGAAGAGAGTCCTAAAGGACTCACTACGATTTTGATTTTTATTCATGATTTAAGGATAGCACTCAAAGCCATAATTTAGGTATAGAAATACCCTAAAATACTAATACTGCGGTTATTTTTTCCCTGTTCCCTGTTCCCTGTTCCCTGTTCCCTACTCTATAATTTTAATAGGTCTTGATCGTTTATTGGTGTAGGATTATTGATGTTTAATTTGATTCGTCAATTGAATTCTTTACAAACGCCCCATAGTGGATATCATTGGGATGGAAGCGATCGCCGTTTTTTTGAAGGGTGGTATTATCGAGTGACCTTACCCCCGGAAAAACAAACGTTTGCCTTTATGTATTCTATCGAAGATCCGAGAGGAAATCAACCCCATAGTGGGGGAGCCGCGCAAATTTTAGGGCCAGATGATCAATATTTATGTCGAACCTTTCCTGATGTTAAAAAATTTTGGGCAACTTCCGATCAACTGGCATTAGGACATTGGGGAAAAACCGATTTAACCGCCTCCCCCGGATATTTAGAACCCCAAATTTTTGAGCGTTATATTCACCAAGGCTATCAAGGAACCGCCACCTTTCATCAAGGAAAATTATCTGAGCCCGCTACAAATCAATTTTGTCATTGGCAATATCAAATTCAACCGATTTATGGATGGGGAAATCCTAATCAACCCCAACAATCAACGGCCGGATGGTTATCTTTTTTACAAATTTTTGAACCCGGATGGCAAATTTTAATGGCTCATGGTTTAGCAACAGGTTGGATTAATTGGAATGGGAGAATTTATGAGTTTGAAAAGGCTCCCGCTTACAGCGAAAAAAATTGGGGAGGTAGTTTTCCGAAACAATGGTTTTGGGTCAATTGTAATAGTTTTGATGGAGAACCGGATTTAGCCTTAACCGCAGGAGGTGGACAACGGGGGGTGTTATGGTGGTCTGAATCCGTTGCTTTGGTCGGGATTCATTATCAAGGCAAATTTTATGAATTTGGGCCTTGGAATTCCGAGGTACATTGGGAAATTGAACCTTGGGGAAAATGGGTGATGAATGCTAAAAATGAACAGTATGAAGTGTCATTAATCGCAACAACGGATTACCCTGGAACGTTATTAAGAGCACCAACAGAACAAGGATTAATCTTTCGCTGTCGAGATACCATGCACGGAAAAATTCACTTGCAATTAACAGCTAAAAACCGTATGATTTTGGAAGCCACCAGCGACCTGTGTGGTGTGGAAGTGGGGGGAAAAATCTGGCACGAAACCTGGAAACAATAAGCTCGTAGGATGGGTAAAGCCCATCTTGCTAGAAAATCCTAAAAACAATACTAATAACTTTAAATAACCGCACGTCCAACGTAAGTTGCTAATGTTTTGAGATGAGAAAGTGTGGCTGAAACGGTGACGGGTAAATTATAGCCACCCCCATGACAGGACAGAACTGGACATTCATGTTTATTGGCAAAATCTAGCGTAATTTGAGTCAGTTTACAGAAGTCATCATTTGTCCAACCTGTCGTACTTGCACCACAATCTTCTTGATGGGAATCATAACCGGAAAAAATAGCAATTAGATTCGGTTGCCAAGGCATTTTTTCCAACGCTTTTTGAAACTTATTCAGACTTTCATAACCATAATAAAACGTTCCTGTAATCCCTTCTTCTTGTAAAACTTCAATGGGAAAAGATGCAGGAATAATCGGAATATTACAGTGTCCAACGACTTGAGCAGCATCCGTTGTTCCCACTTTCAAATCGGAAGCTTTCGCCATATAAAGATCGACAGCATTGTGAATACTAATACAATAAACACTGGGATCATGACTAAAAATTGCCTGAGTTCCATCTCCATGATGAATATCCCAATCAATGATTAGTATTTTGGCAAATCCCTGAAGTTGAGCATATCGAGTTGCAGCAGCCAGAGGATTAAGAAGACAATAACCATGTCCCCAATCTGGATGAGCATGATGACCCACCATACTAAAACAATAGGCACGCTCAACAATTCCTCGTTTCATTTGGTCAATGGCTTCTAACATTCCTCCTAAGCCATAAAGATAACCCGGTATCGCGTATTCCAATCCTCGGCATTCAATACTTAATTCAGGTAAGGATAGACTGATCTCGTCTAAGGGTTGATCACGCGCTTTGAGAGCTAACTTTCGTAGATAATGATGGGTATGAACCCTGAGATAATCAACAACTTGTGCTTTTCTCAAGGATAAAACTGGGTAGTCGCGAAGGGATTGTGCAAGGGTATGTCGAACTTGGTTGTAGTAAGGAAGAGAAAACGTTTCAAAAGCAATTTCCTGAATTGGCTTGGAAGTGAAAAACGCTTGAGGGTATAGGTAAGTAAAAAGTCGGTTCATTCTTTGATCTTGATTAGATTAAATTGATTATAAAATTAATGTTTTTGAATCGTTCTTGAACCTTGACAGCCAAAAAAGGTTTATAGTTTTTTATAGTCAAGTCAAATCAAGACAAAAAACGAGAATGCAATTTATAGCAACGAACACATCCCCCTTGGATTGGTCAGGCGATGTTCTGGCCGTTGGTATATTTGAAGAAAACATCGAATTAACAGGCGAGTTAGCCCAGTTAGATGAAAAACTCGCTGGAACTTTAAAAGAATTAATTGAGGAGACTGAATTTAAGGGTAAACCGGATAGCAGTATCTCCACTCGCGTCGGTGGAAATAGCCCGATTCGCAAAGTGATTATCGTGGGTTTAGGGAAGTCAGACACCTTAAACTTAGAAACCTTGCGTCGGGCGGGGGCATCCCTTGCTAAGGCGGCAAAATCCCTGAAATGTAAAACGGTTGGCGTGAGTTTACCCGTTTGTGAAAGCGCTGATGCGAGCACCCAAGCCATAACAGAAGGCATTGAATTAGCCTTACATCAAGATACCCGTTTTAAATCAGACCCCGATCAAAAAGGGCATGGAATTGAACAAATTGAATTATTGAGTTTACCGGGAACTGAAGCCGCCATTACTCGCGCTCAAAATATCTGTTCCGGTGTCATTTTAGCACGGGAATTAGTCGCTGCTCCTGCTAACGAAATTAACCCGATTACAATGGCAGATATGGCAAAAAATCTCGCTGAAACCTACGGGTTTGAACTCAAGATTCTGGAAAAAGAAGACTGTGAAAAATTAGGAATGGGAGCTTTTTTAGGGGTTGCCCAAGCCTCGGATTTACCGCCTAAATTTATTCATTTAATCTACCGTCCTACAGGAACGCCCCGCCGCAAATTAGCCATTATTGGTAAAGGATTAACCTTTGATTCTGGAGGGTTGAATCTGAAAGTGAGTGGCAGTGGTATTGAAATGATGAAAATGGATATGGGAGGAGCGGCAGCTACCTTTGGCGCAGCTAAAGTGATTGGTCAATTAAAACCCGATGTGGAAGTGCATTTTATTAGCGCCGTGACCGAAAATATGATTAGTGGTCACGCCATGCACCCTGGAGATTTTCTCAAAGCTTCTAATGGTAAAACTATTGAAGTTAATAATACCGATGCAGAAGGACGATTAACCTTAGCGGATGCCCTGGTTTTTGCAGACAAATTAGGGGTGGATGCCATGATTGATTTAGCCACCTTAACAGGCGCTTGTATTATTGCGTTAGGGGATGATATTGCGGGGTTATGGAGTCCTGATGATGGGTTAGCTCAAGAGTTAGAAACCGCCGCCAAAACATCCGGCGAAAAACTTTGGCGAATGCCCTTAGAAGAGAAATATTTTGAAGGGTTAAAAGCCATGCACGCCGACATGAAAAATACCGGGCCAAGGGCTGGGGGTTCGATCACAGCCGCCTTATTCCTGAAACAATTTGTAGAAAAAACCCCCTGGGCTCATTTAGATGTGGCTGGCCCGGTTTGGACAGATAAAGACAACGGTTATAATACTGCCGGAGCAACGGGTTATGGCGTGCGAATGTTAGTCAACTGGGTCTTAAATTAGATCATCTCCTGAACCCCCCCTTTTTTTTGGGGAATCACCCTTCTAAGTCTCCCTCTTTAAGGGGGATTTAGGTGGATAAATTGAGATAAAATGATAGAAAACTTTAAATAACTCCATAAAAGTATAACAACTTGTATTAATTTGTAGAGTAACGTTAAATAATTTCTTACAATAAAGCCAGAATAACAGAGTCCGCAGATTCAGGGTGGTACACAATCAAGATCAGGGCTTTTTCTCCAAAAAGTCTATTAACTCTGCTATTGCCCTCTCTAAAATCATCGGCAATTTAAAGCGAATGTTTGAATTTTTTAAAGCCTTTTTTGAAAATACCATTATTTTAGAGGGATTTGCACCCCTCTGTTATCCCAATGCCATCAGTAATATTCCCTTACAATCCTCTATTCTGGGTACAGAAGGGCTGATGATTATAGCTCAGTACGCCTTAGCGGGGTGGCTGATTTATCGTCAACTCAGAGGTTCAGAATTACAGACATCCCCAACGGTAGAATCAACGTCCTGGGTGCGTCGAGTTTTAACCAGGTTTTCCTTCAAGCCTTCGACCGCTCAACCTCAATTGTCCCTGGGAACATTGTTAATCTTGGGTTTAATCGCCAATGGAACACTTCATCTGATCTATCTGTTGCGAGAATTCTATCCCACCCATAATGCCCTCGCTATCAGTCAAGCTGTGTTTACAGTTCTGTTTTTGGGGAGCGTCGGGAGATTGATTCTCCTACTGACTCAATCCGCCACGGGGATTTTCCCACCTACCCCATCGGTTGAATTTTTCAATAGTTGTGAAAGTTGCCATCATCAAATTATTTCTTCTCAAAGCTCTTCAAAATTAGATAAACTTCGAGCCAATTTCTCTTACTTATTTAGATTAGATACAACTTTTCCCATTAAATTAAATCTCCAGGAACCCCTAGAAGAAGTCCTGAAACTAACTAAATTTTCCATTGATAAAGCCGCCGATGCGATTTTTTGGGTGGGAGAAGACGGACAAATTTTATATGTGAATGATGCTGCTTGTCGATCTCTGGGTTATGCACCTGAAGAATTATTAAAGTTGACCATTCATAATATTAATCCTGATTTTCCTGAATCCTCTTGGTCATTACATTGGAAAATTTTAAGGCGTTGTGGATCTTTGAATATTGAAGCTCGCCATCGTACCAAACATAACCGAGTTTTTCCGGTTGAAATTACGATTAGTCATCTCAATTTTAATGGAAAAGAATATCAATGTGCCTTTGCACGAGATATTAGCGATCGCAAACAAATTGAACGAACATTACGCGAACGTCAAGGAGAATTTCGTTCCTTAGTCTCTAATATTCCCGGTGCAGTCTATCGGGGAATCTTAGAAGAAGACCGGATGATGGTGTTTCTCAGTCAAGGGATTGAAACGATTACGGGATATCCCCCCAGTGATTTTATTCAAAATCGAGTCCGCTCTTTTAATAGTATTATTCATGCCGATGATGTAGATAAAGTCAAGCGTAAGATTCGGGTCAGTTTAGAATCTCGACAGCCTTACATTTTAGAATATCGCTTAATTGGAGTTGATGGAACCATTCGCTGGGTTTATGAAAAAGGACAAGTTATTGTGACCGATGAAGAATCAACTTGTTGGTTAAATGGTGCTATTTTTGATATTACTGAAAAACGCCAAGCATCGGAAGCTTTGAAAGCCAGTGAAGAACGGTTAAAATTAGCGTTAGCCGGAACCGATCAAGGATTATGGGATTGGAATTTAGTCAGTGGAGAGGTTTATTTTAGTCCCCAATGGAGTTCGATGTTGGGGTATGACAGCAACAAAATTCAAGGAAAAGCTCGTTCTTGGTTAAAGTTAGTTCATCCTGATGATCGAGAATCCGTAATTGCTGTTCTGAAACAACATTTAGCCGGAGAAACCCCATTTTGTGAAATGGAACATCGAATGTTAAGCCATGCTGGGGAATGGAAATGGATTCTCAATCATGGTAAAGTTGTGGTGCACGATGAGCAACAACAACCCATCCGCATGACGGGAACCGTTAAAGATATTAGCGATCGCAAAAAAACAGAAGAAGCTCTACGCCAATCAGAAGCTAGAGAACGCGCTAAAGCGCAACAATTAGAACTGACTTTAAGAGAATTAGGACAAGCACAAGCGCAACTGATTCAAACCGAAAAATTATCCAGTTTAGGTCAATTAGTCGCCGGAATTGCCCATGAAATTAATAACCCCATTACGTTTATTTATGGCAATATTACCTATGCCAGTCAATATATCCAAGACTTATTAGAATTAATCGCTCTGTATCAACAGTATTATCCCCAACCCGATGCTGAAATTCTACAACATCAAGAAACCATTGAGTTAAATTTTATCCTCGATGATTTACCTAAAATTTTATCTTCTATGGAAGTCGGAGCCAACCGTATTCGAGAAATTGTTCTCTCCCTACGGAATTTTTCTCGCTTGGATGAAGCAGACATGAAACCTGTGAATATTCATGATGGGTTGGAGAATACTTTATTAATTTTACAACATCGGCTTCGCCCCCAAGCAGGTAGCCCTAGGGAAAAACGAAATCCCTCCATTCAAGTGATTAAAGAATATGGTAACTTACCGAAAACCGAATGTTATCCCGGTCAGTTGAATCAAGTTTTTATGAATGTTCTCAGTAATGCCATTGATGCGTTATTAGAAGGAGAATCTAAGTTTATTCATCCTCCCCAGTGCTTGAATTCCCCGGCGGTGGGATGGCAGATTTCTTCCACAACCCCAACCATTCGGATTCACACCGAATTAAATGACATGAATCGAGTAGTGATCCGCATTACTGACAATGGCGCTGGGATGACAGATCGAGTCAAACATCGTTTATTTGAACCCTTTTTTACGACAAAACCCGTTGGAAAAGGAACGGGTTTAGGATTAGCTATTAGTTATCAAATTATTGCCAAACATCAGGGTAAATTAACCTGCTATTCAGAATTAGGAAAAGGCACAGAATTTGTTATTGAACTCCCTTTAAAACAAGAGTTTAGACAAAATCCTACCCTGCTGTTAGAAGTACAGTCCTCCACCGCCTGAAAACAAACTTAAACAGTGGTTGACACGTCTAAATTTAGCCAACTTATTCCCTATTCTCTATTCCCTATTCTCTAGTGCTACGCACTATAGATAAGGAGGGTTCCTGATGATAAACCAGAGCAGAACGCTTGGCTCGACATTCTAAGAAGCGTTCCACTTCTTCGGGTGTTGTCACCCACGTTCTTAAGTCCTCATCCCAAGCAAACTCAATGCGGTGTCTCAATCTTAATTGAGAGACTCGCTGATGGGAAACTCCTAAAATTCGGGCTACGTCAGACTGTCTAAGCATAGAACTTTTAAACCCTAAAGTTGTGAATTAAAATCGATGATCTGGGTAGATCGCAATCAATAACTATTTAATTGTTTTGCTTTATGGTAACAGATTTTACCTAGAAATAACTCAGTAATTATTCGGAATTTTAAGCGTTTAATCTTAAAAAGAATTCTCCGTAAAATTACGGTGGTTCCCGGTTGACAATTGCCTCGTTTCTTTCTAAAATTCCCTTGACCTTGGAGACGTTCAAGTTACATTACTACTGCTAGGGAGCCATCAAGATACTGTCACCTTAGCGTCTAATAAGTTGCGATCACCCCCAACATTCTTTGCTCACATACGCAGAAACCCGGTTTCTTGAAGAAACTGGGGTTCTGTTCCTATAAAATTTTTGAAGTGATCATCAGCCGTATAGGATTCAAGTTAAAATCAACATCAACTTTTCCAGTGGCTTCAGGAATTTATGCACAACCCAACACTCACACCGACTATTCAAGACATTCAGGTGACGTTACTGCTTCTCGGTGGCTATCAATATGGGATCACGTTACCCTCTAATTCTCCTTTACTCTTAAATTTATTAAATGCAGTGGTTCATCGAACAGAACAAAATCGAGATGAACCGCCTAAATTGTTTCAAATTCCGGTCAATGGACAGCAGCAAGCCTTATGGTTTTCCAGTGATTCTTTAGTGGGGGTGATCACCGAACCTCCAATTTTTATTAAAACTCAATCTCCTTCCCTTCCCCCGACACCGAAAGCTGAACTTTTTAATATTAACTATTGGCAAATTGATAATTTTTTATCTCCAGAAGAACATCAAACTCTTCTCGATTATGCGATTAAACAAGAAGGAAACTATGAATTAACTGGCCCCGCAACAAACACGGCTGATTATCCCGAACATCGAAATTCTTTAGTGTTGTATTATTCTCCAGAATTTGCTGATATTATTCTCAACCGAGTTAGGGCTGTGTTTTGGAAAGCTTTAGAACACCTGAATATTCCTCCTTTTGCGATTACTCATATTGATGCTCAACTCACCGCCCATAATCACGGCCACTATTTCCGCATTCATAATGATAATGGTTCAGAAAGAGATGCAACTCGAACGTTAACTTATGTTTATTATTTCTATCGAGAACCCAAAGCTTTTACCGGAGGAGAATTATTAATTTATGATACCCATTGGCACGGTGAAGATGCTTACTCAAAATTAGAAAATTTTAAAACCATCGAACCTTTGAATAATCGCATTATCTTTTTTTATAGCGGTTTAATGCACGAAGTTTTACCCGTTTATTGTCCGTCTAAACAATTTGCGGATAGTCGATTTACAATTAATGGTTGGGCTAGAAAATAAATTTCTAAGTTTTATCCGTTGTTAAACAGAAATAAAACGACCTTGAAGTTGTTCAGGAGAAATATTAGAAACTACCCCTAAAATTTGATTTGAGCTTGTGACCCGAATGACCGTTTCAGGTAAGTTAGAATAGAAATTGGTCGAAAGTTCTAAGGTTAAATTGGCTTCTGTTAGACCTTCTGTTAAGCCAATCTTATCAACAAAACTGGGTTCAAAATCATCAATAGTATCTGCTAACAATTGATCTGAATTTGCCGTTGCTAAAGACAAAATAAAAAGATCAGAGCCACTTCCTCCGGTTAAATAGTCACTGCCTTGATCTCCTGTTAAGGTATCATTTCCTTCTTCTCCATAGAGATAGTCAAAATCTTGACCTCCCGCTAAAAAATCATCTCCCAATCCACCCCAGAGAATATCAAACTCTAAATTTCCATAAAGAAGATCATTTCCCTCATCTCCATAAAGATTATCTTCCCCTTTTCCCCCAAATAAATGATCATCTCCCCCTAAACCGTTGAGGGTATCATTCCCTTGATATCCATAGAGAAAATCATTATTAATCGTGCCAACAATATCATCATTACCACTATAGGGAGAAGAATTAATAATTTGATTAATCCAATCTGCATAAACTGAAACCCTCGTATCGGAAGCATATTCTCCAAAGCTATCATCTAAGGCATTAGTAACATCAATACCCGGTGTGGCTGACCTAAAACCATTAGAGGTCAAACCCGCAATTTTTCCATTAATAAAGGCTGGCCCCCCTGAATCTCCAGGGCTAATATTAACTTCTGATAATCCTAATCCTAAATCGTTAATGCCAAATTCTCGCCCAAAGGCATCATTTTGGGGTAAGCCATTATCAAAATCATAAACTAATTGTTTTCCAGGTTGGTTACTATAATAATAAGGATAACTATTAAATAATTCGCCAGAAGCTTCATAACGATTTTGCCCCATTCGTTTAGTTAAAACTAGATCAGAATAATCGGCTTCTCCAGAATTTCCCGTTGCTGGAACACCATAGCCTACTTTTTGCATAATCTGTCCTACTTCATCAGCCCCGGTATAAATTTCATAGCGATTAGCGGCTTCAGGTGCAGGTTGAGAAAGTTCTAAAATAGCAATATCATTGTTATAATTAGTATCAGAAGTCCAATCGGGATGAATATAAATTTGAGAAACGGGAATCGAGACTGTCCCAGACGGTAAATCAAAATAAACCGTATATTCTGAAGGAGAACTATAATCAGCTTGTCCGAATTCATCTGTGACACAATGGGCAACCGTTAAAATATGACGTCCGGTTGTTAGCAATGATCCGCTACAGCTATGACCATTAATTTCTTGAATTTTAACAACACCATCTAACCCCATTCCAGGTTGTACAAGATAAGCCGGATTATTGGGATTAGAGGTGGGAACTGAAATCCGAGGTTGAGGTGCAATTACCGTTAAAGAAGTTGACATTTCGCTGAACTTAAATGAATATAATTAAGGAAAACTTGATCCTTGGCTAGTTTAATTTTATTCTAAATCCTGGCACTTTGACAGTCCCAAGGGATGAAAGGACGGTTTCAAAGTCAGGATTTAAAATTTGTCTTCTGTTGTAACGTCCCTTTAAGTTGTTAACCGTTAACTGTGAATAAAGATGAAATTTGCCTTCATCATTGACCCCATCGGAAAATTAAATCCCAGCCATGATACCAGCGTTGCTTTAATGGAAGCCGCGCAAGTTTTAGGACATGAAATCTGGGTGACACAAGTGCATCAATTAAATGTGATTGAGGGTCAAACCTGGGCACTTTTAACGCCAGTTCGCCTCACCCCCATTGTTAGGGATCAAGGTCGTTGGGTTGTCGGTGAAATTTGGTTTTCTATTGAGCAACCGACCCTTCAACCTTTAGAAAATATGGATGCGGTGTTTATGCGAACCGATCCCCCTGTAACAATTCCCTATCTCTATGCTACCTATCTTTTAGATTATATTAACTCTGAAAAAACTTTGGTGATTAATTCACCTCATGGGTTAAGAACAGCGAATGAAAAAATGTATGCGCTGCAATTTAAAGATTGTATCCCGACAACGATTGTGAGTCGAGATAAACGGGTCATTCGAGAATTTGTTGAACAAGAAAGTGCCGCAGTTTTGAAACCATTAGGTGGAAAAGCAGGAGAAGGAATTTTATTTTTAGAACCTAGCGATCGCAATCTCAATTCTTTAATTGAAATTAGCACTCAACAAGGGTTATATCCAGTGATGATTCAACGATTTTTACCCGAAGCTAAAGACGGAGATAAGCGAATTATTCTATTAGATGGAGAAGCCATTGGTGCAGTTAATCGCATTCCCACAGGTCAAGAATTTAGAGGAAATATGGCTGTGGGCGGACGAGTCGCTAAAACAGAAATTACAGATCGAGAGTATGAAATTTGTCAGAAATTAGCCCCTAAATTAATTGCAGATGGCTTATATTTTGTCGGAATTGATGTGATTGGAGGCTATTTAACAGAAGTGAATGTTACCAGTCCGACGGGAATTCGAGAAATTGATTTATTAGATAACGTTTCTTTAGGAGAAAAAGTAATAGCATGGGTAGAAAATAAAATTAAGACTCGTTTGTAATCTTAGCGGGTATAGGGTTTGATTTTTCGGAGCATTTTGTATTGTTTATCCAAAGAGTAACTCGTCCAGGGTGATAAATTTTAGCAATAAAAGGGGGTTAATTATTTAAAGCAAATCTTGTCATTTGGGACAAAGTATTAACAAAAGTTAAAGCGATCGCATCTCCTGACAAATTTGTTGAAGCAAATACAAATACCCTGACATTAGCTTGAACAATACTCAAAAGTTGAGAGGTGCGATAACCCATTCTTTCATCCTTTAGCTATTTTAATCAAAACAACCTTTGTTGATATTATACCTATTTATGTTAAAATAATCACAATATTTTTAATTTCAATCAAGACAGAGATGTCGTTTAATGCCGATCTAAAACTGCGGATATTTTCATCAGGAGAAACCATGACAACAGACACAAAAGTTGGTATTGCTGTAATTGGGACAGGATTCGGTAAAAAAGTTCATATTCCTGCCTTTCAAGACCATCCTAAAACCGAAGTTGTAGCCGTTTATCATCGAGATTTAGAAAAAGCAAAAGCGATCGCATCTAGCCATAATATTCCCTATGCTTTTAATAGCATTGATGAGATTTTTGCCTTACCTGAAGTCCAAGGAGTGGCGATTTCAACGCCCCCATTTTTACATTTTGAAATGGCAAAACAAGCCCTCAATGCTGGCAAACATTTATTATTAGAAAAACCGACAACACTTACAGTTCAAGAAGCCAAATATCTCTATCAACTTGCTGAATCTAAAGGCCGTATAACCAGCTTAGATTTTGAATTTCGGTTTATTCCCCCTTGGCAACAGTTTGCCCAACTCTTAACCGAAAATTATGTCGGTCAAAAAAGATTGATCAAAATTGATTGGTTAGTCTCCAGTCGTGCCGATGAAAGCCGTCCTTGGAATTGGTATGCTCAAAAAGACAAAGGAGGCGGTGTATTAGGCGCTATTGGTTCCCATAGTTTTGATTATATTTCCTGGTTATTTGGTTCAATTAAACGCCTCTGTGGGCAACTCAATACTACCATTCCCTTACGTCCTGATCCTGAAGCGGGAGGGGAATTAAAACCCGTTGATGCGGATGATATTTGTACCTTAATTTTAGAACTCAATGATGGCACGCCTTGTCAAGTTTGTTTAAGCTCTGTCACCTATCAAGGACGAGGACATTGGGTAGAAGTTTATGGCAGTGAAGGAACCTTAATTTTAGGAAGTGATAATCAACAAGATTATGTACATGGATTTCGGCTATGGGGAAGCAAGAAAGGTGAAGCTTTAAGCGAAATTTCGATTCCTGAACAATTAGAATTTCCTCAAATTTATCCTGATGGTCGGATTGCGCCTTTAATGCGAGTTATTAATCAATGGATAAGCGGAATTGAACAAGGAAAAAGTTTAGAACCCTCCTTAAAAGAAGGGGTTTATTCTCAATTGCTAATGGATTTAACCCATGAATCCAATGAAACCGGAACTTGGGTTAATGTCCCCCCATTTGAACCCTTTTTAAAGTCTGAATAAAACTGAAAAAACGGCTTATTTTCACTCTTCAATATGATTAGGGGTGGGCATAAGCCATCCTACTACGGGATTATAATCCTCGATTTAACTTTTCATTGAACAGTGATTGTGGTATTATAGATTTGCAACTCCTCAGACAAGAAGTAAATGCTTGTAAGATAGCTGCAAAAAACAACCTGAAAAGCCCTGGTGGCAGTTGTTATAATTTCTATGCCTGCTAGTTTGATCTGAATGAGTTTGCATTAGAAGCAACATCCTCCAAAAGAGTCATCCCTATAGAACAACGCTAACATCACCCAATGAAATCAACCGGGTGCTAACTCTTTTGCGGGTTGAGTATCACCGATTCATAAATTCCACAATGGAGGTTACAATCATGAACACCTTACTCATCAATTTCTTGCTGATTAAACAATTCCTCAATGGTATGGCTAATTCCTACGCGATGATCAGTTTAAGTTATGTGGTTAGCGTATTCCTGATTTTATTTGTTTTTTTTGGTGTTGCTGCTTCTCAGTCCCATCCCGTTTCTGCACCTTCTATTCATTCATCTTCACAGAGTTTTTAAACATCGGGTATAGCCTAGATTGTTTAAGAACAGTTTAAGTTAAGTTTAAATTTTATCCTAACGTCCAGTTCAGCAAAATATCCCTACATTTCCCCTGGTAATTTTTCTTGCGGATTCCTAATAATTTTTAAGTTTATTGAGGCTTTTTAACAATGGGATTGCGCGAGGAAGGATTCTTACTCTAAAATCAAAGTTAAGTCCAGAATAAAACTTTTTCCTGGACTTAACTTAGGTCTACTTAAAGATATGAAACCACAACAGCGATATACATCTGCTGAACTGTCTCGTGCGATTACCATTGAAAGAGCGATTCGTTCTGTAACCGAACTCCGACAAACCGCCATATCCCTAGAAGAAGAATTAGCTGATTTACTACAAAAAACCTCTCCAGCTTGTCGAGAAAGTGCCTATAATTTAGTTCACTATTTAGCCATCCGTCGTCATGATCTGCGGGAATTACAACGGGAATTAATTCGATTAGGATTAAGTTCTTTAGGACGTATGGAAGCCCATGTAATGGCATCTTTAGATGCTGTTTTAGGCACATTATATCGCTTAGATCAACGCCCTATTCCCTCTGATTTAGAACAGGAAGCCCCCATCACCTTTGCGGTCGGGAGTGCCCTATTAGCAGAAAACGCTGTCGCCATATTAGGCCCTAGTCCTAAACAACATAACACCCGCGTCATGGTAACAATTCCCAGTGAAGCCGCCCATGATCCTAAAATTATTTATAATTTATTAGCTCAAGGGATGAATGTGATGCGAATTAATTGCGCCCATGATCATCCTGAAGCTTGGGAAAAAATGATCCTAAATTTACGCGCTGCTCAACGACAACTAGGGAAATCCTGCCGCATTTCCTTTGATTTAGCGGGGCCAAAATTACGCACAGAACAGATTGAACCTGGGCCAGAATTAATCAAATGCAAACCGACGCGCAACGTTTTAGGACAAGTTATTAAACCGGAAAAAATTTATTTTACTTCTCAACCTCATACCTTACCCGATAAAAATAATGTAATTCCGATTCAAGGAAATTTACTAGAACTGGCAAAAGTTGAGGATCAAATTCGCTTGACTGATACCAGGGGAAGCCGTCGATTTTTGAACGTAATCGAAGTCAATAAAACCACTTGTATTTGTGAAAGTAATAAAACAACTTATCTTGTTTCTGATACTAAATTATCTTTGTATCGAGGGAAGAAATTAATCGCCAAAGATACTGTTACTCAAATTTCGCCCCAACCTCAAGCCATTACCTTAGCAGAAGGCGATTCACTCCTGATTATTCAAGGAGAAATTTTAGGAAAATCGGCGGTTTTAGATGAACAGGGAAATCTCATCCAACCAGCTTGTATCGGTTGTAGTTTACCTGAAGTTTTTCGAGATGTAAAAATCGGGGAACGGATCTTTTTTGATGATGGAAAAATAGCAGGTATTATTCGAGAAGTATTTGAAAATCGGTTTCGAGTTGAAATTACATCCGTTGTCAATGGGAAAGATAAACTCAAAAGTGAAAAAGGCATTAATCTTCCCGATACTACGTTAAATCTTCCAGCTTTAACAGAAAAAGATATTCAAGATTTAGAATTTATTGCTCAATTTGGAGATATGGTAGCACTTTCTTTTGTGCAGCAACCTGAAGATATTGAACAATTAATTACAGAATTAAAACGAGCCGGAGGAGAACATTTAGGGATCATTTTAAAAATTGAAAATCAACAAGCTTTTGATCAACTTCCTCGATTGTTATTAACAGCGATGCAACATCCTCCCCTGGCTGTTATGGTCGCACGGGGAGACTTAGGTGTAGAATTAGGATTTGAACGACTTTCAGAAGTTCAAGAAGAGATTTTATGGCTGTGTGAAGCCGCTCATATTCCGGTTATTTGGGCAACTCAGGTGTTAGAATCTTTGGCAAAAGGAGGAATGCCATCTCGTGCAGAAGTAACGGATGCAGCCATGGGAAGTCGGGCAGAATGTGTGATGTTAAATAAAGGCGCTTATATTGATAAAGCATTACAATTTCTCTGTGATGTCTTAGGACGAATGCAAGCCCACCAAGACAAAAAAACCTCAATGTTAAGAAAGTTGAGTATTTCCGATTTATAAAACTTGATCCGAATTGATGGTAAAATAAAAAACTATGTTGATTTTAATAGGAAACAATATCTGATGAATATTCGCATTGGCAATGGGTATGATATTCATAAATTAGTTACCGGACGACCCTTAATTTTAGGCGGGATAAAAATTAGCCATGAATTAGGGTTATTAGGACATAGTGATGCGGATGTTTTAACCCATGCCATTATGGATGCTATGTTAGGCGCTTTAAGTTTAGGAGATATTGGGCATTACTTCCCACCAACGGATGAAAAATGGGCGGGTGCAGATAGTTTAGTATTATTAAAGCAGGTGAATCAACTGATTTTAGAACGGGGTTGGAAAGTCGGGAATATTGATTCTGTAATTGTTGCAGAACGTCCGAAATTAAAACCTCATATTAAAGCCATGTGCTATATGCTGACTACAACATTAAACTTAGATCTTGATCAAATTAGTGTCAAAGCAACCACTAATGAAAAATTAGGCCCCGTTGGTCGTGAGGAAGGCATTGCAGCTTATGCAGTAGCGTTATTAGAAAAAGTAAATTAAAATTCCTGTTCATTTTTATTCGACTGGAATTTCAATGATAAACTCTGAACCTTCTCCCCAAGAAGAAACACAACTGAGTTTACCTCCATGTTTCTCCATAATAATTTGATGACTAATTGATAAACCAATTCCTGTTCCTTTCCCCACAGGTTTTGTTGTGAATAAATGCTCAAATATTTTTTGTTTTACTGATTCTATCATCCCCATACCATTATCTTTAATTCGGATTATTGCCCATTGTTCATCTTGAGAGAGTTCTGTGTGGATACTAATTTTTTGAGGAGAATTGTAATGCTCTCGATAAGCTCGATCTTCCATCGCATCATCTAACGCATCAATAGCATTGGCGACAAGATTAAGAAATACTTGATTTAGTTGTCCAGGATAGCAATTAATCGGAGGTAAATCTCCATAATCTTTAATAATAGTAATTTCAGGTCGCTTAGAATTCCCCTGAAGTCGGTGTTTTAAAATCATCAGGGTACTCTCAATTCCTTCATGCAGATTAAATTCTACTTTCTGATCTGTATCTCTCCTAGAAAATGTGCGTAAAGCAATACTAATTTGTCTAATTCGTTCTGATCCCATTTTTAAAGAAGTTATCACCTGGGGTAAATCTTCAATTAAGTAAGATAAATCAATTTTCTCAATTTTCTCAACAATTTCTAAACAAGGTTGAGGATATTTGTCCTGATAAAGAAGAATTAACTCAATTAAATCTTTAACCGATGTTTCGGCATAACTGAGATTACCTAAAATAAAAGAAATTGGATTATTAATTTCATGACCCACTCCAGCGACTAATTGACCAATACTTGCCATTTTTTCCGCTTGAATCATTTGTAATTGAACATTTTTGAGTTGTTCTAAAGATTGCTCAAGCTGCATGGATCTTTCTCTTTCCCTGGCTTCTGAAGCTTGTAATTCTAAATAAAGACGGGCATTTTCTAAGAAAGTTGCGGCTTGAGTACAATGGGTTGTAATTCGGGCAATTAATTCACTTTTTGTAATAGGTTTCGTTACATAATCATTTGCCCCTGCTTGTAAACCAATGACGAGATCAGAAACTTGATTTTTAGCTGTCAGTAACACAATAGGTAACTCATTCGGTTGCCAAATTTCTCGAACTTTGCGCGTCACTTCATAACCCGTCATTCGAGGCATCATCACATCCAGTAATATTAAATCCGGTTTAAAACCGTTTCTAAGCAAATCCAAGGCTTCATAACCTGAAGCGGCTTCTGTAATTTCATATTGATATAAAGATAAATGATTGACTAAAACTTGACGATTAACAGGTTCATCATCAACTACTAAAATTTTGTAAACTTGTTGTTGATCTTGAATCAAAGTTGATGAATTTTCCTCAATTACCTGTTCTTCATTCTCCGTAAACCTGTCTTCAGAATAGACCGAAACAGCAGAACTCATCACCACAGATGAAGGAAAATGATCTCTTAAATTCAAGATAGAAATACTAGAAGAATGGCTTTCTAAATCCAGACTTATGGGTAAAGTAAAATGAAATTGAGACCCTTCATTAAGTGTTGACTCTACCCAAATTTCTCCGCCCTGTAATTCAATTAATTGCTTGGTAATCGCCAGTCCTAATCCTGTCCCGCCATAAATTCTAGCTGTGGAACCATCCGCTTGTTCAAAGGACTCAAAAATTCGTTCTAATTTATCCTCTGGAATGCCAATTCCAGTATCAGAAACGGTAATTTGTAGCTGTTGTGATGCTGAATTAGAAATAGCCTGAGCGGTAATTTCAATTTTACCACTATCGGTGAATTTTAAAGCATTTCCAATTAAATTATGAAAAATTTGTTGTAGGCGATTTTCATCCGCTATTACCGCAGGTAATAAGGGTGAAATTTTATTGTGAATCTGTAATTTTTTTTGATCAATCAAGGGTTGACTCAGGGTAATCACAACTTCGACAACTTCTCGTAACCCGACGGGTTTGAGTTGAAGTTCCAGGGTTTTATGTTTGAGTTTAGAGAAATCTAAAATATCATTAACTAAATTTGCTAACCTTCTGCCACTGGATACAATCATTCTTAAATTAGATAGGGTAGCCGAGGTTAACTGACCTGTTGTACCATCAATTAACGATTCCGCAATCCCAATAATTCCATTTAAGGGCGTGCGAAGTTCATGGGAGGTATTCGCTAAAAATTCATCCTTAAGTTTATCGGTTCGTTTTAAAGCATTTTGTGCTTGCTTGAGTCTTACTTCTCGCGCCTGAACTTCCCCAGCCATTGTATTAAAGGATGATGCTAATTGCCCTAATTCATCTGAGCGTTTAATATCGAGATTAATATTAAAATCCCCCGTCGCAATTTGTTCCGTTGCAACCATCAGTTGACTTAACGGTTCAGCCACTTGTTGACGCAAAACAAATAATAATATCACAATTTCAAAAATTAGAGAAATTCCTCCTAAAATCAAAACAAAACGAGCATTTTTAAAGGCAACTTCTGCTAAAATAGATTTGGGAAATACTGTAACAAAATACCAATCAGGCGTTTCCAGTTTGGCAACGGCTAAATATTCTTGATCTTGATCATTTTTTACAACAACTTGTCCTGATTCTAAATGTTTGACTAACTCAAAAATTCGGATTAAATGCAAATCTTGAGATTGAGTAATCTCAAATTTTCCCTGCTTATCCTTGATTTCATCCATTTTATCGGGATGGGCAATTAAACGACCATCGGAGCGAAAAATCAGATTATAAGTTCCGGGGAGGCGGTCTTGTAAGGTTCGTTCTAGGAGTTCATTTAAAACAATATCATGACCAATAGTCGCTACCTGTTTACCTGCAATATCAACAGGAGTTCCACAGGAAATCGTCCAATCTCTGGCAATGCGATCATAAGAAAGTCCAGTACAAACTGTCTGACGACTTGGGTTATGTTGGGAGTTGGTAATCCAAAAAGAGTCTTCATTTGGAATATAGAGATCTGATGTTGTATTTTCCGCCCAAGGCACCTCCGGCCAATACATAATTCCTATATTTTCAGGTGTATTAATATAGGTATTTTGAAAGCGACTTCTCCAAGCCATTCCAAAGGAAATAACTAAATCATAAAATATGAGAACGCGACGACGAATTTCGGGAGTAAGTTCAACATTTTTGCCAATATAAACTCCGGCTTGACGGCTGCGATCAAACTTTTCCGGTTGATTGCGAATCACTCCATCATGAGAACGGACAAATCGTTGATCAAATTCTGCTTGAGGGTCATAATCTTCCCATTCTTCTAAACGACGTTTAATTTCCTGTTCTAAGACAGCATGGTTATCTTCTGCTAAGGTGAAAATATTGCTTTCCCGTTGTCCCCGTTCTACAATATATTTATCTAATTGTTTGATAGTTTGAGTTTCTAAAATAGACATTAAATGGAGATAACTGAGGGCGGTTGATCCCAAGATAACAAACGCAATTCTAACCGCCATTTTTATCAGAGTTTCACGGGTAATTGAACTTTTGGATTGAGGAAATAACTTTTTATGAAAACGAACCATATTATTTTTCCTACGGGAGCTACTCAAAGTCTAAAAAATCCGAATTGAGTGGGTAAACAGTCAATACATCCTCATATTTTAGCAAAGGTTTATAACCCTAATTGTCCCCTGAATTCTTTTGTATTTAAAACAACATTAATCCGCGATTGGCGATCGCCTGATCCTCGAAAATGTTATATTATTGATTATAAAGTACACTAATCCTACCAACTTATAGTATTTTTTGATTAAAATCTTAATCAATAACTGAGGAGTTTCACGGGCTATGTTCTATCGTCAGTTGCAGAAATGGATGGACTCTCGATTTTGGATACTCTCTCATAGCTTTTTGTTTTTGTTGCTAGCCAGTCTGAGTTTTAGTCTCCTCCTCCCCGCCTGTAATCGATATACCGTTTCTCCCTCTCCCCTTCCTCCCACAGACGAGATCACGCCTCGACGTCAACCTATTGAACTGAGTTTAGTGTCCTATGCGGTGACTCGCGCCGCCTATGCCGAAATTATTCCTATGTTTAAAGAAAAATGGCATCGGGAACATCACCAGGACGTGAGAATTAGACAAAGTTATGCTGGATCTAGCACCCAAACTCGCGCCGTGATTAATGGATTTCCGGCGGATGTTGTGCATTTAGCCTTAGCCCTCGACACCAACAAAATTCAGGAAGCTGGCTTAATTCAACCGGGTTGGGAACAGGAAGTCCCCAATCAGGGGATTGTCGCCCATTCAGTCGGCGCGATTGTTACCCGGGCAGGAAATCCTAAACACATCCGTACTTGGTCTGATTTGGCAAAACCCGGAGTCTCGGTGATTACGGCTGACCCCAAAACATCAGGAATTGCGCGTTGGAATTTCCTGGCGTTGTGGGGGGCGATTACACAAACCGGGGGGACGGAAACCGAAGCCTTAAATTTTGTGACTCAAGTTTATAGAAATGTCGCTGTATTAGCTAAAGATGCGCGGGAATCAACGGATTTATTTCTACGACAAAATCAAGGAGATGTATTAATTAATTATGAAAATGAAATGATTTTATCGGCTCAAAATGGACTCGCTAAAAATACTTTAGTAATTATTCCTGATGTTAATATTTCTATTGACAATCCCATCGCCATTGTAGATAAATATGTTGATCGCAGAGAAACTCGTGAAGTCGCAGAGGCCTTTGTAAAATTCCTCTTTACTCCTGAAGCACAAAGGGCTTTTACTAAAGTAGGATTTAGACCCTTAGATCCGATTGCCTCTCAAAAATTTCCCCCCATTAAGAAATTATTTAACGCCGAAGATCTAGGCGGATGGAATAATATTCAAGACAAATTTTTTAAAGATAATGGGATTTTTGATCAAATTCAGTTAGAAATTAAAAATACGGGTTCTCGTTAATATTAAAGCTGAAAGCGATATAAAGTATATCACCCTCCGACTCAATTAGTTATAATATTTTATTCTAGGGTGTTGGAAAAACATTACCCCCTACAGTTTTTTTCAAAAATGATTTAAGATTGCTATAGCAATCAGCTAGTTTTTGTAAAATGATTCCATTTAAACCTTATTGGTTCCAAAAGACTGTAATTATTCTATTAGCACTGGTTCTGAGCGCCTGTAGTGCCGTTCAATCCCAAATTCCGTCTCGATTGGTGATTCCCACCCCTAGCGGCCCAGCGACGTTTAATCCGCCCATGAGTCAATCTGCTTATAATGTATTTGGCTATTTATATGACCCGTTAATTCAAGAAGACCCCGTAACCGGAGAATTAATCCCTAAATCTGGGTTAGCGGAATCTTGGGAAATTTCTCAAGATAAACAAAAAATTATTATTACCTTAAAAGATGGGTTGAAGTGGTCAGATGGTGAACCCTTTACAGTTGATGATATTATTTTTACCTATAATGAAATTTATTTAAACGATAAAATTCCAACCAGTTTTAAAGATATTTTACGAGTCGGAAAAAGTCGAACTTTTCCAACGGTTAAAAAATTAGATAATCGTCGGGTTGAATTTGCCGTTGCAGAACCCTTTGCTCCTTTTTTACAATATGTAGCTGGACTAACAATTTTACCGGCTCATATTTTAAAACCCTCAATCAACGAAACTGATGCTCAGGGAAACCCCAAATTTTTAACCACTTGGGGAACTGATACAAACCCCCAAGAAATTGTCGGGAATGGTCAATATCGCATCCAAAGCTATGCTCCCTATCAACGGGTAATTTTACAACGAAATCCTTATTATTGGCGCAAAGATAAACAAGGAAATCCCCAACCCTATATTGAACAAATTGTCTGGCAAATTATTGAAAGTACCGATACTCAATTATTGAATTTTCGTTCAGGTTCTTTAGATAATTTACAGATTCAACCCGAAGCATTTCCCTTATTAAAACCCGAAGAAGAACGGGGAAAATTTACCATTTTTAATGCAGGGCCAGATATGGGGACTGTGTTTATGGCATTTAACTTAAATCAAGGTAAAAATGCCCAAGGTAAACCCTTTGTCGATCCGATTAAATCTAAATGGTTTAATAATCAAGCGTTCCGACAAGCCGTTTATTATGCGATTAATCGGGACGTGATGAAAAATAATCTCTATTTAGGGTTAGGAGAACTGCAATTTTCTCCCATTCCTGTACAAAGTCCCTTTTATTTATCTCCAAAAGAAGGATTAAGAACCTTTCTCTATGATCCTGAACAAGCGAAAAAACTGTTAATTAATGCTGGATTTAAGTATAATAATCAAGGAAAATTAACCGATAGTGAGGGGAATTTGGTTCGCTTTACCCTATTAACCAGTGCGGGTAAAAAAATTCGGGAACAAATGGGAACTCAAATTAACCAAGATCTCGCTAAAATTGGGATTCAAGTTGATTTATTATTTCTCAGCTTTAATACTTTAGTTGAACGTCTTTCAAGTTCCCGAAATTGGGATACTTATCTAGGGGGATTTACTGGAGGAGGAATAGAACCCCATGGAGGTTATAATATTTGGTCAGTGACTGGACGGTTACACACGTTCAATCAAGGGCCACAACCAGGAGAACCTGAAATTAAAGGTTGGCAAGTGTCCGATTGGGAAAAAGAAATTGATGATTTATTTGTGAAAGCGTCCCAAGAATTTGATCCGAAAAAGCGGAAAGAACTTTATGGCAAAGCTCAAAAAATTATTACCGAACAAGTGCCGTTATTATATATGGTTAATCCCCTCTCCTTTGAAGCGATTCGCGATCGCATTCAAGGCATTCAATTCACCCCTTTAGGAGGAGGTTTTTGGAATTTGTATGAACTCAAAATTGCTGAATAATTAGTTTTTAAACCTCAATGAATCCTGAAGCTTTACAACAGTTACTCGAATCCGTTGCATCCGGTCAACTGACCCCAACAGATGCGTTAGATAAAATTAAATACTTTGATTTTGAACCCGTTGGCGATTTTGCTAGGATTGATCACCACCGCAAATTAAGAACCGGATTTCCTGAAGTGATTTGGGGACTCAATAAAACCCCCGAACAAATTATAAAAATTATCGAGGTCATGCGATCTCGAAATCCGGTGGTGATGGCGACTCGCATTGAACCCGATATTTATCAGCAATTAAAAGCACAAATACCAGATTTACGCTATTATGAATCGGCTAAAATTTGTGCCATTCAACCGGATACCATTCCCCAGGTTCATACTAACGGAACAATCACCATTTTAACAGCCGGAACTGCCGATTTACCCGTTGCGGAAGAAGCAGCTATAACCGCCACTTTATGTGGTTTTTCCGTGAAACGGTTATGGGATGTGGGAGTTGCTGGAATTCATCGCTTACTCAGTAGTTGGCCTTTAATTGCCGATGCGGATGTGTTAATTGTGGTGGCTGGAATGGAAGGTGCTTTACCCAGTGTCGTTGCGGGTTTAGCCGATTGTCCGGTGATTGCAGTTCCAACCAGTGTCGGTTATGGTGCCAGTTTTAATGGGTTAGCCCCTCTGTTAACCATGTTAAATTCCTGTGCGGTGGGAGTGGGTGTTGTTAATATTGATAATGGCTTTGGGGCGGGGATTTTAGCGTGTCAAATTTTACGTCTGGGAGAACGATTAAAACAACGAATTCAACCTTAAAAAAAGGTTCAAATTCGTTTTTGTAAAAACAAACGTCGAGGCTGTCCAAATAATACCGAATCCCAACCTGAATCAATTTCTTTTAATCGATAACCTTGTTTGTAATAAAGCTGTCTCGCTGGGCGATTATTTTCCAGCACATGAAGATAAAGATGAGAAAATCCCCAACCTTGGGCGGTTTGTTCACAAATTCTCAGTAACTGTTGGGCAATTCCCTGCTGTCGATAATGGGGATGAACCGCTAAATTAGATAAATAGGGATAGCGAGAGGTTAACGATAATTGCCAAGCATACCGCGATCGCAAACTCATTTCCACCGTTCCTAAAATATATTCCTGATTGAGTCTATAAACCGATGACGAAACCCCGACCGATGATGCAACAGCAACTAAACACAGATAGTGTTCGGAACCCATGACCAGACGATGGCGTAAATCTTCATAAATCCCGAACCGCAAAATCGGATAAACCCAGCCAAAAATCCCCTCACGGGAATGAAAACTCTCGGCTAAAACATCCGTTAAGGCACTGAGATCTGCCAAAGTAGCCGCTCGAATTTGTAACCGAGAATAATCCACAGAACCTCCTACCGGAGGAGGAGTTCCCGGCCCAGTGAGGTTTTCGCATCCGAAAAAGGATGAGTTAGATGGGGAAGAGAAAAACAAATGATTCACCAGTTTAGGGATCGCACAGGAATAATAAAGATCACAAGAATGTATATAAAATCCTTGCACCTATCTCTTCCTGAGAACATCCAACAATTCCGCACCCAGGATGATCAAGGTACAATAAATATTGTGCATCAATATCCTGATTGTGGTTATACCTGCATCGGATAAGTAATCAATGAGTATCTTGATCATCAAAGGTTGGATGCAGATGTCCAACAAGAATCAACAAAGATTGAGAGAGGGTCGGGGTTTCTGGGGTTAACAATTGAACCACAAACGGCATCTGACACTGGAAAACCGATTCAACTGAGAGCAGCGATTCCTTCTAGTCGGATGGGTACAAAAGGGGGCTTGGCTTGTTGATGAGCAGTTGACGGTTAGCTATCCATCCTCAAGACCCAACATCCAACACCTAACACCCTAGAAGCATAAGATTAATAGGGGGCATCCTCAATCACCAAACCACTTGACACGTTCTTAACCCTGATAACCCGGTAGGGGCGGGTTCACCCCAATCTGTTACCCACAAAGAACGCAAGCCCCCTACAGCCCTTGCAGCAGGAGATCGGTGCATGAATTCCCTGAAAAAATCTAAGCCGACTATCTTAGTTGTCGATGATGAACCCGATAACCTAGATCTGCTGTATCGCACTTTTCATCGGGAATACCGTGTATTGCGAGCAGAAGGCGGGCCAACGGCGCTAGACATCTTAGCGTCTCAATCTGACGTGGCTGTGATTATTTCCGATCAACGAATGCCGCAAATGAGCGGGACGGAATTTTTGAGTTTAACGGCGGCTCAATATCCCGATATTATTCGGATTATTCTTACAGGTTACACCGATGTTGAAGATTTAGTTGAAGCGATTAATTCGGGTAAAGTCTTTAAATACGTTACTAAACCTTGGGACGCAGACGAACTCAAAGCGATCGTTAAACAAGCCTTAGAAACCCATACCGTTCTCAAATCCCGCACCGAAGAACTGCGACGTGCGCTACAACAAGAGTCCCTTCTCTATGCTGTTACGAATACCATTCGTTCTGCCCCTAACTACCGGGAAATGCTACAACGGATTGTGGAAACGGTGGGTCAAATGTTTGAAGCTCGTTATTGCCTTTTGCGACCGTTTCAAGATGGGCAAATGGTGGATGAATGGTTTATGTATCAGTCAGGACGGGGAGAACTTTTGGACACCTCGGATCATCAAAAGCCCTCAACGGATCTCTTGCAATTATTAGTGTGGGAAACGACTGATGTGGAAGTTATCCAAGAAGCAGAAACCGATGAACGGGTCGTCTCGGTGATCGAACGTCAACAAGCTTACAGTCAAACTCAAATTCGCTCTAGTTTAGTCGTCCCCCTATTTTACAAACTGGACTTAATGGCTGTTTTAGGGTTGCATCACTGCCAAGAACCTCATATTTGGCAGGATCATGAAGTGCAGTTAGTGATTACCGTCGCAGATCAAGCCGCGTTAGCATTATCTCAAGCTCGCGCCTATGAACAAGTCCGAGAACTGGCTAAACGAGAAGCGTTAGTCAATACGATTACATCCGCCATTCGGTCTAGTCTTGATCCCCGCACGATTTTTGCCGCCATTACCCAACAATTGGGAGAAGCGTTACAAGTTGATGGCTGTGCCTTATCGTTGTGGACAAGAGATGATGAATATGTTCAGTGTGTGGGATTGTATGATGCGGCTCGACAAGCTTCTTTAGTGAGCGAAGAATGGTCGTCTGAGTCTCCTATGGCTACTGTCGATGCTGACCTTCACCCCCAGCAACCTTTGGAAATGTTGCCGCAGTCTTTAGTTCCCATTCGGGGAAATCCGGTCTTACAACAACTATTACGCACCCGACAACCGGTTGTGATTCAAGACTTAGATTTACAGCCGGAATCTCATATTGCTGAATTACCTCTGCGTTCGGCTTCTAAAGCTTTAATGGTGATGCCTTTACTCTCGGATGGTCAGATTATTGGCAGTATTTCCCTACGACAAAATAATCGTACCCGCAAATGGCATGATTCAGAAATTAATTTAGTGGAAGTGGTGGCGGTACAAGCGGCTTTAGCGGTGCAACAAGCCCGTTTATATCAAAAAACTCGACAACAAGCGGAACGATTGTTAGAAGCTGATCGGATTAAAACGGAATTTTTTCAAAATATTTCCCATGAGTTTCGGACTCCCTTAACGTTAATGATTGGGCCGTTAGAATCTGCGATTAATCAACAGCAAGATTTACCCCAAGAACAAGCTAAAATTGCCCTGAGAAATTCTCGACGTTTGTTACGGTTAGTCAATCAATTATTAGATTTACAACGGTTTGATGCCGGACGAATGCAGCCGAGTTTCCGTCCCTGTGATTTGATTGCCTTTTGTCATAGTACCGTTGAGTCGTTTCAACCTTATTGTCAGAAGAAAGAAATCTACTTAAAAACGGATTTACACTCCTGTCCGTTGTTATATTTAGATTTAGAACGATTTGATAAAGTTCTCTATAATTTACTCTCGAATGCCATGAAGTTTACCCCCGGCGGAGGCACGATTACGTTGAGGGTTGAACCTTTGGGGGATCATTGTCGTCTGCAAGTTCAAGACACTGGAATTGGAATTAAACCGGAACAAATTCCCTATTTATTTGAACGATTTCGTCAAGCGGAAGGCTCGGCGAATCGTTCCTATGAAGGATCGGGTTTAGGATTAGCTTTAGTGAAAGAATTAGTGGAACTTCACAAAGGACAAATTTCTGTGGAGTCGGTTTATGGAAAAGGCACAACTTTTACCGTTTGGTTACCATTAGGAACCTCCCATTTACCCGGAGAACAAGTATTAGAAATTCCGGCGGAATTAAATTCAAGTCGCGCCTCGGTGGAATTTGCAGATATTGATGTTGATATTAGTGATGAAGACAATACTGATGGGTCAGAAACTCCTGAAGAAATAATAGCTTTAGGGGACAATAGCACCTCCACAAATTTAGTTTTAGTCGTGGATGATAACCCAGATTTACGGCGCTATGTCTCAAAAATTCTCCGCCAGTCGGGATACAATGTTGTTGTGGCTTGTAATGGTCATGAAGGGTTTGAAATGGCTCAAAAATATCATCCAGAAGTGATTATTACTGATTTAATGATGCCGTTAGTATCGGGGTTGGATTTAATTCGCTTAATTCGAGAAAACGCTGAATTGAAGGGGACTCCGATGATTTTATTAACGGCTAAAGCCGATGAAGATACCCGCTTAGAAGGCGTTGAACGGGGGGCTGATGCCTACCTATCCAAACCCTTTAATGATCGAGAATTGTTAGCAGAAGTGAAGAATTTACAATCGTTAAAAGAGAATGAACGGCGAGTTGCTGAGTTAAATCGGTATTTAACGGAGTCTGTTTTGAAACGCTTTTTACCGGAAACCATGGTGAAAAAAGCGGCAACGGGCCAATTAGCCTTGGATTTGAGTCCCGAACCTCGATTAATTACTATTCTATTTAGTGATATTGTCGGATTTACCCAAATGTCAAATCAGTTACAATCTCAAGGCATTGCGGTGGTTTTGAATGAGTATTTAGCTGAAATGACACGGGTAATTTTTGCCAATGGCGGTACAGTGGATAAGTTTGTTGGGGATGCGGTCATGGCACTCTATGGCGCCCCGGAGGAGTTACCCCCCGAAAAACAGGTTGAACAGGCGGTGAATTCGGCACGACAGATGTTACAATCCCTTGATAAACTCAATCAACGCTGGCGAGAACAGGGTATTTTCGGTGAAAATGGCGTTGAAGCCGTGCGTTTTCGCTGTGGAATTCATATCGGGACAGCCGTTGTTGGGATGTTCGGATCTCCAGAACGTTCTGATTATACCGCTATTGGCCCTGCGGTGAATATGGCTGCAAGATTACAGGAAGTTGCCCATCCCAATAGTATTTTAGTGTCTAAAGAGGTGGCTGATTATCTCCCTTCCCAGGATATTCTTATCGAAGAATTCCATAAGTTAAAAGGCATTGGCGACAAAGTATTAACGGTTATGATTACTCCCCAAATCTAGGGCTTTCTTACGTTATTAAAAGTTGGAATTCAAGTGATGGTTAGTATTGAAAAGGATGAAAGCAGAGAAGAGCGCATTACCTACGAAATCATTGTGGATGCTTACGATGAACAAGAAGTTGCCATGGGTTGGTACTACTACCTCAATGATAATATAAATTTTCCGTTTGCTGGGAAATGGAGCAGAAAAGTTAGGAAAACGGGAAAAATTCAAGAGAAAGAAGTTAAGGTGTTAGGAATGGCATCAGAAGATGAATGTTTAAGTGATATGTATGTAGAAGTTGTTGATGTGGGTAACAATGAAGATAATGTTCATACCGTCCGACTGTCAGATATAGAAGCCATAGACCCCGATGAAAAAAATCAACAAGCTTTGGGAGATTGGCAATATTGGATAGAGCAAGGTTATCACTTTTAAGTTAATTCTTGTCCTCCCTGTTCCCAGTTCCCTGCTATAGATTAATTTTATGAAACCATCAGAACGACTCTTTTTTATTGCCTTACTTCCTCCGCAAGAAATTCAAAATCAAATTACAGAAATTAAACACTATTTTGCCCAAACCTATAATAGCCACCATGCGTTAAAATCCCCACCTCATATAACCTTACAACCTCCGTTTAAATGGTTAATAGAAGACCTACAAACTTTAGAACAACGGTTAAGTGAATTTGCGCTCAAACAGTCTTCGATTTCGATCACCTTATCGGGGTTTAATGCCTTTCCACCCCGTGTTATTTATGTGGATGTAATTAAAACCCCTGAATTAATCAAGATTCATCAACAGTTAATGGATGACTTAGAACAACAGCTTAATATTGTTCATGAAGTCTCGAAAAAACGTTTGTTTTCTCCCCATGTCACCGTAGCATTTAAAGATTTAACTCGAACAGCATTTAAAACCGCATGGCTAGAATTTGCCCAACGTTCGATTTATTTTGACTTTACCATCTCTGAGTTAACTTTATTAATTCATAACGGACAAAACTGGAATATCAAAGCACAGTTTCCTTTCTTAAATATTGCTTTTCCTCAATAGTTAATTAGGACTCACTTTAAGAGCGCAACTCTTGAACGGTTTTTAGACTTAATCCTGTGACTTGAGCGATCGCTTCATCACTCAGTCGATCCAGTAGGTTTCGAGCAATGTCACGCTTTTCCTCCTCGCGTCCCTCCTCGCGTCCCTCCTCGCGTCCCTGTTCACGTCCCAGGGTGATCGCTCCTTGCTGATCATAAATAAACATTTCCCGACGTTCTAAATCTTCTAACTCCTCAGCCGTTAAGTCGGCTTGATTAGCAATTTCAAAAGCTCGGTGTAGTTCAGGAATATCCTCCATATTTTCAGGAATAGATGTCAGCGATCGCGCAAATTTGATAAAGTAAATCCATTTATCGGTAATGGTTTCAAGCTGGTCGAGTTCTTTGGTAAACTTAGGTAACTCAACGAATAATAACTCAATATCATTATCATGATAGTACCAACCTTCAGATTTTTCTCGATAAACAAAACGAGAAATCATTTGCTCCTGATCTGGGAACATTTCAAAATCAGTAATTGTTAAAGCAATAACGGGTTTAAGCATTCGATACCCTTCTCCAGCTTGCAATTGAAAAGAATAGGTTTTCGCCGCATTAAACAAAACCCTTTTGCCAAAAGATTGCACGTTTAAAACCTGCATTTCAATAAGGACAAGTGTGCCGTTATTCAGTTTGGCTTTAACATCGAGATAGGTATCTTTAAAACCGGCGATTTTAGGCGGTAAGTTCGGATTGATAATTTCTAAGTCTTCAATGGTAGAATTACCTTCATAAACCAAGGCATTGAGAAAGCTAATCAAAATGTCTTTGCTTTCGGTAGAACCAAATATTTTTTTAAAAGCGTAGTCCGTTTTGGGGTTGATAAATCTCATGATTTTTGTCAAATCTGTTTGCTATAGATTCTATCAATTCAGAAGGTAACTGACGAACTTGACAAACGCCGCCTGGAATGAGACAATTTTGTTAGGGCTGACATGGGGGTACGCTTGATTTAATATTCAACATAAAAACATCAACCCTTAACCCCAATCAAAGCTTTCCTTCAGCCAAGTTAAAATTTCAGCATTCACCCGTTCCGGGCATTCATCATGAGGGCAATGTCCAGCATTTTCCAACTCAACTAATTTTAAATTCGAGTGATATTGTAAATATTGACGAGGGTTGGCAAATTGAATGGGAATTAATCGATCTTGTAAACCCCAAAGCAACAAAATAGGCGCATTTAATTGAGGGAATAAAGTTTTAACCGCAGGCCCTAAGCGAGGGCTGCCCATTGTTTTAAAAACAGAACAAAACGCCCGTGCTGCACCCCGTTCCAGGGCAGGAGTTACTAAAATTTCAACCAATTCATCAGTAATCGCATTGGGATTCTCATAAGCTAATTTTACCCAACGACGAATAAAACTCGGACGACGGGCAAGAGAAAAGAATAATCTTAAAACTGGAGGAGAAGCCACAATATTTTGTACCGTTTCCACCACAGGAATTGCCCAGGGCGGTAACATTTCTAACTGTAATCCAGGGTCAGGAAGACTAATTAAAACTAATCCTTTTGCTAATTCAGGATATTGAGAAGCCACCATTAAACTAATCAAAGAACCGATGGAATTTCCCACTAAAATCACAGGTTCTCCAATAAACGTTTGCCAAAAATCATAAACTTGCTCAACCCATAACTGAGCCGTGTAGGGAGCGATCGCTTTTTCAGAGCCTCCAAACCCTAATAAATCTAAAGCATAAACCGTATTGCTTTGACTCAATTCCGTTAAATTGTATCGCCAATGTCCAATAGAGGCCCCAAACCCATGTAAAAAAATCATCGGGTAACGGGGAATGGAGGAAGGGGACAAACGAGGGCGATTATAAGCATAGCGAATGCGCCAACCTCGCCAAATCCAGTTTCGTTGACACCCAACTTGGTTTTGCCAGCTTGTGGAAGTAACCAAATGTCCTCCGATCAAAATATAACTTTACAATTTCTAATCTTAACGTTTCTGGAATTTAGGTTAAATTAAGGACAAAATATCGATGGGAGTGAGTACAATAAGAAATTGTAGATCTATCTCACCATCCTATAAATCGCTTGCAAACTTCTTTAATGCCTGTGACCGATAAAAAAATCAATCGCAATTTGCCTCCAATCAATGAAAATATCCGGTTTCCCAAAATCCGGGTCATCGATGCAGATGGCTCTCAACTGGGGATTATCACACCGCGTGAAGCCTTGCGGGTAGCGGAGGAAAAAGAACTCGACTTGGTATTAGTCAGCGACAAAGCCGACCCCCCCGTCTGTCGCATTATGGACTATGGCAAGTATAAGTACGAACAGGAAAAGAAAGTTCGAGAAGCCAAGAAAAAACAACACACCATTGACGTTAAGGAAGTCAAGATGCGCTACATTATTGACGATCACGATTACAAAGTGCGCGTCAATCAAGCCAAACGCTTCCTGCAATCAGGAGATAAAGTCAAAGCCACAATTATGTTCCGGGGTCGAGAAATTCAACACAGTCACCTCGCTAAAGAACTCCTCGACCGTATGGCTGTTGATTTACAAGAATTGGCTGAGGTGCAACAAGAACCCAAACAAGAAGGACGCAGCATGATGATGTTGCTCTCGCCTAAAAAGTAAACGTGATTGTGTTGGCCGTTGACGGTTAACCGCCAATGGTCAACGGTCAACAATTAACGCTCAATCATCAAGGGTCAACTCACACCCGATAGTCGCAACAAATCGGTTAAACTCTAATTTTAGACTTCCGATAATCACACAAAGGGGTTTGGGCATCGCATGGACAAGCCAGTGAGTAGTTCCGCTCTGGTGGGACAAGGGGTGCTGCGGGGACTGAATCTCCGTCAGGAAGAAGTAGAAAGAACCCTACTGATGTTTTTAGTGTATACCTTGGCATCAGTCGGGTTAATTTGGTTAGAACTCAGTACCGTAGGTTTATTTCTGGATGAATACGGTGCCGATAAATTGCCTTGGATCTATATCGCCAGTGCGGGAATGGGTTCAGGGCTAGGCTTTATCTATTCGTCGCTACAAAAAGTATTTCCCCTGCGTCGGGCAATTGTGATTATCTTTGTGATGATGGCAATTCCTTTGTTTTTATTTCGTTGGGGAATTGGATTATCCGAGGTTAAAATATTAGGGTTAAGCGTTCAATTTATTACCCTATTTTTAATGTGGTTATGGGTGGAAGCGTCTTATGTTCTCAACGACTTAAATAATTCCATCACCGCTAACCAACTGTTTAATATTCGAGAAATTAAACGCACCTATCCGATTATTAGTAGCGGATTTTTAGTGGCTGGGGTGATTAGTGGATTTTCCCTGCCCGTGCTATTAAGAGTCGTTGGATTGAATAATGTTACCTTGGTTTCCGGTGTGATGGTACTCCTAGCCGCCGGAATTTTATTTTATCTGTCTCAACGCTATGGTCAATCGTTCCCTGATTCCACACGCTGGACACCGGACGACGAAGAACAAGAATTTAGCACTCGCAACCTCAAAGGCCCCGTATTAGGGTATGTGATTCCTTTAGTCTCCTTTTTTGTTCTGGCAGAAGCGTTATATGTTTTAGTGGATTTCCAATTTTTTAGTCAGTTGGAATTTCAAAATGATACAACCGGAGCCAGTGGCATTGTTAGCTTCCTGGGAATTTTTGAAGGGATTTTAAGTGTTTCTCAAGTCTTAACTCAATGGTTCGGTTCTAGCCGTTTGGTCGAACGCACGGGGGTATTTGTCACGGCAATTGTTTTACCCGTTGGGGTGATTATTTTAGGAACATTTTCCTTCATTGGTGGGATCACTGGACTATTTTCTGTGTTTGTAGGATTTGTGATCCTGCGGTTTTTAGATGAACTATTCCATTACACCTTAATTGAAACCACCGGAGCCGTTTTATTTCAACCCCTACCGGATCACGTTCGCAGCGATATTCAATCCATGGTGAACGGGGTATTTGAACCCATGTCAACGGGGGTGACGGGGGTACTGATTTTAATCACCCTTTGGCTCACCAGTATCATTTTACCCAACTCTAGCGAAACCCAGTTACACAGTGAACAGGGATTAGTGTTCGTGGGTTTGATCATCCTAATGGCTTTGGTTTGGTTGTTTGTCGTTTGGTTGATTCGAGCCCAATATGTCAGTTTACTGGTTCGCAGTGCGGAACGGGGACGGCTGAGTGTCTCAGACATCGATATGCCCCAACTCAAGCGCAATGTCGTTGAAACCTTGAAAAAACCTGGAGAAGACGCGGATAAACGATCTTGTATTGAACTCCTGAGCCAACTGGATGCGAAAAACGTTGGGGAAACTTTGGTTCCCCTCCTGGGTAGCCTTTCCCCTAGCCTCCAGCGTCAGAGCTTGGAAATTATGCTCAATCATCCAAATCCGGCCTATTTGGAAGATATTCGAGCCTTTACCCAAAGCAATCTTCCCCCAGAGGTTCTCGCTCTGGCGTTACGATATCTGTGGTTAACGGAAACTAGCCCCGATATTGAACAGTTGCGTCCCTATCTCCAAAATAAAGTTGATCCGGTTGTTCGGGGAACCGCCGCCGCCTTAATTTTACGTCGAGGCGATCGCGAACAAAAAGCCGCCGCTACCAATACCATCCGGCGCATGATCACTTCTAGCCTTGAACGGGAACGGGTGATGGGGGTTCGTGCCCTGGGAGAAGCGGATTATTTACAAGGACTCCGCCTCTATCTCAATGATTTATTACAGGATGAATCTTTGCGGGTGCGTTGTGCGTTGTTGGATGTTATTGCTTCAACCCATTTAGAAGAATACTATCCCTCGTTAATGAAGGCACTGTCCTATCGTTCTACACGGGATACGGCCTTACAAGCTCTCGTAAGATTGGGGAATGAAGCAATTCCTCTATTAATGCAGCAAGCCAGTGATATCTATAAACCGGATTTAGTGCGGTTACAGGCTTGGACAGCTTTGGGTGAAATTGCCACCACAGAAGCCCTTGATACCTTGATCAGTGAGTTGATGATTTCCTGGGGAACCACCCGGCGCAATATCTTGAAAATTTTACTTAAAATTCCTCAAGATGCTGGAATTGAAGGGGTGTTAGATCGGGTGGGACGAACGGGGGTAGAAGTTTTAATTGAGCAGGAGTTAATGTTTATTGGTCAAATTTATGCCGCTTTGCTGGATTTGTCCTTAGAAAAACCGGTGCTGTCGGACTCAGAAGATTCCGATACGTTTGATCCGTTTGATCCGGGTGTCCCCAATCTGCAATCTCCTCAACAGTTGTTAAAACGAGCTTTAGAAGGATTAGAAGTTGATGCGGTGGATCGCTGCTTTTTGCTGATGAAGTTTTTGTATCCTCATAGCTCTATTCAAGCGGCTTCTTTTAATATTCAGTCTAATTCTTCTTCTAATGTGGCGCGGGGTTTAGAAATCCTGGATAATGTCGTTGATATTGTTCATAAGCGCGCTTTAATTAGCGTTCTGGATCAGCACTCTAAATTCGAGAAATTGGAGAATTTATCGGATTTGGTCAGTTATCAACCGCTCAAACCTAGCGATCGCCTCCGCCGTTTATTAGAATACCGTCATTTTCTATCGGACTGGGCCTTAGCTTGTTGTTTCCATCTGGCTAGAAGCGCTCGCTGGAGCTTAACGGCGGAACAAACTTTGATGTCCTTGCGCCATCCCACCGGGTTTGTCCGAGAAGCGGTCTTAGCATATCTAAAGATTGCCTCTCAACGGGCTTTGATAGAATTATTGCCAATGCTACAAAACGATCCCGATCGTTTAGTCGCAGCCCAAGTTGAGGAATTTATGGTGCAGCTTGGAGTGAAGTAGTGATAAGAATTATGGAGTGCAGAGTACAGACTACAGAAGTTAAGATTTCCCCCCTGTTCCCTGTTCCCCGTTCCCTGTTCCCTCCTAGATATGAATTTTTAATTTTTTAGTAAACCTATGTTAACCAGCGTTGAACGCCTTTTATTTGTCAGGGGTGTCCCGATTTTTAAAGAATTGCGAGACGATTTTTTAGTACGTCTAGCATCGGTAATGGATGAATTATCCTTCCCCGAAGAACATAGTATTTTTACCGAAGGTCAAGAAGGGCGCGCACTCTATATTGTCGTCTCTGGACGGGTGCGAGTTCATATTGGCGATCGCAATTTAGCCGAGTTAGGAAAAGGAACCTGCTTTGGCGAAATGTCTTTATTTGATGCCGAACCTCGTTCAGCCACTGTGAGCACCTTAGAACAGTGTGAATGTCTGGTGTTAACGCAAATGCAGCTTTATGATGCCATTGATGAAACTCCGGGTATTGCGATTAATATTATTCGCCTCTTATCTCGACGAATTCGAGAACTGAATCAAAAGTTAAATGCTCAAACTCCAACCCCCACTGTAGAAGGAAATAAAATAGTAGAATTGCGACCCTCAGCCGGATAATCTGTTAACGCAAATTGTCAGGAGAAGAACAAGTTAAAATCCTCTATGTCTACGATTGAAAACAATTGGTTTCAGTTAGCAATTCGTGTTAAAAGCTCTGTCATTCCAGCCATTATGCCCCGTGTAATTTTATGCACAACATTGGGCATTCTAGTTTCTATATTTCATATTTATGGTTTTCTACTCCCTACTGAAGCATTGAGCTATTTAGTTTTTCCAGATTTAGTTCTCGGTTTATTATTAGTTTTTAGAACCAATACGGCTTATGATCGATTTTGGGAAGGTCGGAAACTGTGGGGAACTTTAGTCAATACCGTTAGAAATTTTGCACGTCAAATTTGGTTAATGGTTCCCGAAAAAGAAGTCAGTGAGACTGATGATAAAATTGCGATATTAAAATTATTAGTTGCTTTTGCCGTCGCTACAAAAATTCATCTCAGAGGAGAAAAAATTAATTCTGAAATTGAAGCTTTAGTGTCTCCAGAACAATATAAAAAACTAAAAACCATGAATCATCCCCCTTTGGAAATTGCCTTTTGGATAGGCGATTATTTACAAAATCAAAATAAAAAGCATCATCTGCATATTTATCAATTGACTGCTTTATATAAACTCCTAGATACTATGGTGGATGTTTTAGGAGCTTGTGAACGTATTTTAAAAACTCCGATTCCTTTGGCTTATCAAATTCATCTGCAACAAATTTTATTAATTTATTGTTTAATTTTACCGTTAAAAGTTGTCAATAATTTAGAAGCATTTACAGGGTTAGTGGTGGCAATTATCAGTTTTACCTTACTGGGAATTGAAGAAATAGCCCGCCAAATTGAAAATCCGTTTGGTTATGACGAAAACGATTTACAGCTTGATGCCATTTGTCAAGCCATGTTAAGAAATATTGAGGATTTAGTCTCTCTCCCTCCCAGTGTTAAAACCTATGATCCAGATCTAAAAGCTCCCCTTGATGGAGATAACTTGATCACCCTTCCCGAATAAAAATAAAGGCTCTTATCCTTCAATAATCCGAAAAATGAATGGATAAGAATAGGGTTTATCCGGGTTAGAAACCACAGAAATAATTGCCAAAATGGGCATAATAAAACTAACGAGGGCTAAAACCAATAATAAAGGAAATCCAATTAATAGAAAGGTGAGAATCCAGAATACAAATCCATAAATGTATAAATTAATATGAAAATTTAACGATTCTCTCGCGTTTGCTTTAACAACCGGATCTTTGGAGAAAAATAAAATGCCAATGGGAATTCCAATGGCGACTATCGTAGCACTAAAGAAAATTGCACCATGACTAAATGCTGATAAAATTAGCCGTTGATCTCGATCCATGTCTAACGCTCCATGAAAACTCAATAACCCCTTCATTATAACTCAGTTAACAATTTAAGGGGGCATGAAAAACAACCGTAGGCAAGGGATCTGAACAAACCAGGGAAAAGGACGATCTTTTATATAATAATTACAGTATTTATAAAATTTAAAGGCATTTTAAACTGACAGTGACTTCTAAAATTTGGCTATCTTTGTTAAAACAATATCGAGCGATCGCGGTTATCCGCGCTCCTAAACGGCAACTGGGAAAACAAATGGCACAAGCAACCGCCGCCGGAGGAATGGGGTTAATTGAAATTACTTGGAATAGTGATCAAGCTCCTGAATTAATTGCAGAGTTACGTTCTGAATTACCTGACTGTGTGATTGGAACCGGAACTTTATTCACCGTTGAAGATGTCAAAAATGCGATCGCATCGGGTGCTCAATTTCTATTTTCTCCCCATACTAACCCGGCAATGATTCAAGCCGCAAAACAAGCAGAAATTCCGATCATTCCGGGTGCTTTATCCCCTACAGAAATTATCACAGCCTGGCAAGCAGGAGCCAGTTGTGTGAAAGTATTTCCAATTTCTGCCGTTGGCGGTGTGGATTATCTTAAAAGTATAAAAGGGCCGATGGGAAATATCCCTCTGATTCCCACTGGAGGGGTAACGTTAAACAATGCCGTTGCCTTTATTCAAGCCGGAGCGATCGCGGTAGGACTAGCCGGAGATTTATTTCCCCCTGCTGTAATGGTAGAACAAAATTGGGATGCGATCGCGCAAAAAACCCAAATACTCCTGCAACAGTTATCCGAAATTTCCAATTAAATAGGTGAAGCGATAGGGCAAGGGGAATCAAAATTTGTTGCCAATCCCCTTTGACAATTTTCGGTCTTAGAATTACCCTGTAATTAAGAGAAATTAGCAAGGATAGCGTCGCGATCCGGTCATCAATCTCTAGGGATTTGAACCTCTAATTCTATCTAATCCCCCAACCCATTCATCTGAATTGAATTCAATAAGAGGAGTAGCTCATGAAAACCCCAAACTCTTTCATAAAACCCATCGTTTTTTCCCACTTTAACTCCTTCAATCCGTTTAATTATACCCCCATTTTTTCTTTAAAAAAATTCCAGCCTTTAGGAATTTTAGCAACGGGGGCAATTCTAACAGTTATGGTAGGATTAACCGAAGGAAATTTAGCGATCGCCGATGAAGAACACAACTTAATTGCGCGTAATATGATGGAATTACAGCAATCCTCAGAACGCTGGATTTTAATAGATTTATCTCGACAACGGTTAATTGCTTGGGAAGGAAATCAACCCGTTTATGCGGTGATTGTTTCCACCGGAAAAGCGGACACCCCCACCCGTACCGGAGTCTTTAAAATTTATACCAAATATGAAACGACCCGTATGACCGGCCCAGACTACGACGTCCCGGATGTTCCCTACACGATGTACTACGATGGAGGGATGGCAATTCATGGAGCCTATTGGCATAATTTATTTGGGACTCCGGTTTCTCACGGTTGTACCAATGTTGCAGTCAATCATGCCAAATGGTTGTTTGAATGGGCATCGGTCGGAACCCCCGTTATTGTGCATGACTAACTATGCGAATTATTGCGATTGCGGATATTCACGGTTGTTCAATGGCGTGGGATACTCTCATGTCGATGATTCAACTTCAAGCTGATGATTTAATCATTACCTTAGGGGATTATGTTGATCGAGGGCCCGATTCTAACGGGGTACTCGAACGATTAATCACCCTCCACAGAACCGGACAGTTAGTGGCGTTGCGAGGAAACCATGAAATTTTAATGTTAGAGGCGCGGAATTCTCCTAAACAGTTTGATGCTTGGTGTAAGTGGGGGGGATATGAAACCTTAGCTTCCTATCCAACCAGCCAAACAACAACCGATTTAGAAAATATTCCCCCCCACCATTGGGAATTTCTGGAAAAGAGTTGTGTAGACTATTGGGAAACAGAAAACCATTTTTTTGTTCATGGGAATGTTGACTCCCAACTTCCCTTAAATCAGCAATCTACTCAGCAACTCTTGACAACTAAATTTTATTCGGCTAAACCCCATATTTCAGGAAAAACCATGATTTGTGGTCATACCCGTCAAAAGAATGGTAAACCTCTGAATTTAGGCTATGCCATTTGTATTGATACTTGGGTTTATGGGAATGGTTGGTTAACAGGTTTAGAGGTTAATAGCGGTAAAATTTGGCAAGCTAATCAAATGAGTCACTCTCGAACGGCTTGGATTGATGAATTTAAACCCTCTAATTCCAGTAGAAGATTGTTTACGATTTCATAATTAGAAACCCAAAAATTTCTATGATCTTAATCCCTATTTTATCGAGGTTATTCCCTGTAGGAATTATACTGACCTTGGGATTATCCAATTGTGCTGTGATTTCTCAAGGGTTTGAACCCGTTTCCTCTAGTTCTTCTCCCTCAATACCCCCTGAAGTTCAAGATTTCACAAATTTATGTAAAAATCGCTCTAATCTTTCCTCAGACGTTGCAAAAACTATTCATGAATTATTAAAAAAATTAGAGACTACCGATTGTTTACAAGCGAATCAAACTTTATTAAATCTGACCGAACTCAATCTCAGTAATACCTATATTTCTGACCTAACTCCCTTAAAGTTTTTAGTTAGTCTAAAAACCCTAAATTTAAACTCTAATCAAATTTCTGATTTAACCCCCCTTTCCGCCTTAACTGATTTAACCCAACTGCATTTGAGTGCTAACCAAATTGTTGATATTCGTCCGTTATCCTCCTTAACCCAGCTAACTCAATTAGATCTCAGTGTTAATCAAATTTCTGATCTGACTTTCTTATCTAATTTAACCAATCTTACCGACCTAGCATTATTCAAAAACCAAATTTCTGATCTGAGTCCCTTAAATACATTAACTCAACTTACGCGACTTCAACTATTTACTAATCAAATTGCTAATCTCAGCCCTTTAGCCAAGTTAACCCGTTTAAAAGAACTGCATTTAGATTCAAATCCCCTGGGTGATATTCGCGCTTTAACCCCTTTAAAAAACTTAACAGAACTGCATTTAGATTCCACTCAAATTAAAGATATTCAAGCCTTATCCTCCTTAACTCAGTTAGATAAACTGTATTTAAACTCTAATCAAATTTCTAACTTGAGTTTCTTAGAAAATTTAACCCAACTGACTGAACTTTATATTAAATCTAATAAAATTATCACGATTCCTTCTTTAGAATCCTTAACCAACCTCAAAATTCTAGCGTTAAACGCAAATCAAATTTCAAGCTTAAATTTTTTAGCAACTCTAACCCAATTAAATAAACTGTACCTTACATCTAATAATATTCAAGATATTAGTCCTTTATCCAACTTAACCAACCTTCAAGAACTTTATCTCAATGATAATCAAATTTCTAACCTGACTCCTCTATCTTCCTTAAAAAATTTAGTGGTTCTTGATTTAAGCCAAAATCAAATATCCGAATTAAAACCCCTCTCCCCTTTAAGGAATTTAACTCAACTCAATATTAGTTCAAATCAAATTAAAAGTCTTGACCCGTTAGCGTCTTTAACAAATTTAACAGATTTGAATGCAAACCAAAATCAAATTATTGATATTAAGTCTATCTCTTCCTTAAAAGCCCTTAAAACCTTAGATTTAAGTCAAAATCAAATTAACAGTTTAAATTCCCTCTCTTCTCTGAAGAATTTACATACAGTTTCCTTGCAAAAAAATAAAATTTCAGAAGTCAAATCCTTATCCGGGTTAAACCAGTTAAAAGAATTGAACTTAATCGGAAATCCGCTTTCAAAAAAAGAATGTCCCGTTTCTCCTGAATCCATTTGTTTGTTTTAAACGTTTACCCTTTATTTGTTTATGACTGTTAATTTTTCTCATCAATGGCAACCTTTTGCACTACTGCTGATTGATGTTCAAAATGATTTTTGGGAACCTCAACTCCAAGCAGCCTTTCCCGAATTTCCCAACAATATTCGTCGCCTGCTCAACTTTTGTCGCCAAGAAGAACTAGAAGTGATTCATTTACGCGAAGTCTTTGAACCGAATGGCTCTAATTGGCTACCCCGATATCGTTTGAGAGAACGTGCGATTTGCATTCGAGGAACATCCGGTGCTGAGGTATTAGATTGGGCGAGGGAACTTCCAGGGGAAAAAGTCTTTGAAAAATACACTTTAGATGGATGTCAAAATACCCAACTCATTGATTATCTTCAGACAAGAGGCAAACGTTTTTTACTCACCGCCGGATTAGCGACTTCTGTGTGCGTTTTGTTTACCGCCGCTTCAACTGCTCAATTGGGATTTTTAACCGTGATGATTTCTGATTGTTGTGCCGATTATCCAGAATCTCACGCGATTACCCTTAAGCGTTATTTAAACTATTTATTAGAGGTCGTGACCTTGGAAGAAATTCCCTCCTGTTTAGAAACTTGGCACTCTCAAATTCAACAACTGGAGGCTCAAATTAACAGCGTTGAGTAATACCCCGCAGAGAATCCATTAAACTACTATATTCCGAAGGATTGAGCACACCCGCGCTATAAAACTGAGCCAAACAGCTATTAATTGCATTAAAGGTTGACTCTCGTTCTACCCAACATTTTCCGCCACTGAGAGCATCTTCGGCAGATGAATAGTCTTCGCTGGAGGTCAAATACCCGCCATAAGGAAGAATAATTTGCCATTTCCAGCGATGACGGACACTTAGCGCGGAGATTAATAAGCCGTAATAGTCCTTGTGCATCGGTATACTGCTAAAAAATTTTTAACAATTCTTTAAGGATTGTATTACACTTCTTAAAGAATTTCAACTCTTTTTAGAGTTATGTTAAAAATGAGTATATGTACAGATTGACATTCAGAAAACAAATCATTTGTCTGTATTCAAAAATACAGATCGTTGTTACAGATGAACTTTTTTCAAGGATGAAGATCTCGTCTTATTTTATTTACATAAAGAAAAAAATATAAAAACTTTAATCCCAATCCTTAAACAAAATAGAGATTTTTACTCAAACAAATCGTCAGGAATATATCAAGAAATGTAACGTAAATATTAAAATTCTTAATATACTTTAAAAAACCCCGTTAATTTCGCTATATTCTTTTAAGAAAGATATCAAAGCCGATTTACAAAATCAATCTCATGAAACACATTGATTCCGGTTATCTCATACCCTAATCCGGTCAATTTTTGTGTTAAGCAATGCCTTTTTATTTCCCCTTGTACTGATTTCTTTATGAGCTTAAATTTTAAATTTGCCGTTGTCAGTGATTTGCATATTGCCCTACCCCAGACCATTTGGGATCATCCAAATCGCTTTCATTTAGTTGAAGTGAGTATTCCTGCTTTAGAACTGGTATTAGAGCATCTAGGACAGTTAGATTTAGATTTTCTCCTCTTACCCGGAGACTTAACCCAACATGGAGAACGAGAGAATCATCAATGGTTAAGTCAACGGTTAAGCCAGCTTCCTTACCCAGTTTATGTTATTCCCGGAAATCATGATCTTCCTGTCTTAGAAAGTCAGAAAAATTTAATCGGTTTTAGGGAATTCCCTCAGTATTATCGTTCCTTTGGATATCAACAAACTCAAAGTTTAGATTATACCCAGGAAATTTTACCCGGTTTACAATTAATCGGATTAAATTCTAATCATTTTGATGCCCAGGGTAATCAAATCGGTTGTTTAAGAGAAGAACAGTTAGAGTGGCTAGAACAGGTTTTATTTGATGTCAAAAATCAATTGGTTTTCGTGATGATTCATCATAATGTGATTGAACATTTACCTGGACAAGCGACAAATTCGTTGGGACGACGCTATATGTTAGAAAACGCCCCTCGCTTTTTGAATTTATTAAAACAAGCCGGAGTGCAGTTAGTTTTTACCGGACATTTGCACGTCCAAGATATTGCCCAATGGCAAGGAATTTATGATATTACAACGGGATCATTAGTCAGTTATCCCCATCCCTATCGAGTCATTCATGTCAATACAAATGCTCAAGGGAAACCTGTATTGAAAATAGAATCCCATCGGATTACCGCCGTTGAAGATTGGCCAGATTTACCGTTAAAATCAAGAGAATGGATGGGTGAGCGTTCCTTTCCTTTTATGATGAAATTATTAACGAATCCACCCTTAAAATTAACCGTTCAAGAAGCTGAGAAATTAGTTCCTCATCTCCGCTATTTTTGGGCAGATATTGCTAACGGAGATGCTCAATTTAACTTTGAAGTGTTTCCACCGACTGTTCGCCGTTACTTTGAAGGATTTAGTGCAACGGATCAGATTGATAATTTTGCTCAGTTAATCTTATCCTAAAAAAAGTTCAGGACTCAGGGACTAAAAGTTAATAATTTCTTTCCTGTTCCCTGTTCCCTGCTTTGCACGCTCGCCTGTCGAAGTGTTCCCTGTTCCCTGTTCCCTTAAACATCAAAATAATCTGAAAGATTACTGCTTTGGGCTAACAATTTATCTAAGGTATCAAATTGAAACCAGAAAACAAGATTGCGGTCGGGGAACGTTTGAACTGTTCCAATAACGGCTAGTGAATATTTAGGAGATAACGTTCCTAAGAGTAACTGTCTGAGATTTCCTTCTTTATATTTAGGAATCATATAAGTAATTCCATATTCACATAGGGTGCTAATGACTCCCATAATCCCATTATAAAAAATATTACCAACTTCACTAAAAATGGCTTTTTCAAACACATCTTTATCTAATTTTCGCCGCTCTTGATTGTCAATTAAATCAATTAACATCCCGGCAGTGGATTTAGGAAACATGAGTTGACTATTTCCTTGAAACTCTCCAGTAAATACCAATTCCATTGCCTTGAGATCCGTTGAACCTAACTGTTTTTCCAGTTGAAGCGTCAAATGCTGTGGGGGAAATATATCCAAAGAAAGTAATTTTAATTTTATCGGGGATCGAGTAATTGTTTCTAGCATCGAATCAGCCCGATCAATGCCCACTTTAAATAATTGTTCCAAGACTAAAAAATGTTCTGAATTTCGCTTCATAAATTTTAAAAACTGAATTTTTACTCGATAGGTTGGTACAACTCTTTATTCCTCTTTTGATCATCGTAGAAAGGTTAATTTTTCCTTTGCCGACAAATGCCAAAGACCGAGGTATAACCATGCAAAAATGTTCCATTTCCAACCGGGCCAATCTCACCATTACAGAAAAAGCCACTCAGAGGAATGTTCAAATACCGTCGGAAGAGTTCAGAATCAAAGTTAGGTTCCCCATAAAGTCCCTCTCCCCGTCCTAAACAAGAAAACATTAACGCCGCCGCATTGGTCATTTCTTCGGGAAAAGAAGAAGCTTGTCGTTGATAGCGTTCCATTAACAATTCTAAATCTTCTGCGGAGGTGCGAGAATCGCGCAGGTGAAATTGAATCCGTTGTCCTGGACGAACGCGATCGCCAATGGCAATGGCCCCAGCCCTAGGATCAACCCCAATTAAATTACGGATTAAAAAATCTCCCGGTTCTAATTTTTGTTTAAATTCATCCCGCACAACCCCAACAAACAGGGAATTTTGAGCAAGTTGTCGATCTTCTTCGTTTAAGTCCTGTACTAGGTCTTGCAACGCTTCTAAGGGGGATAAACGCACGGATACCCCAGAAGAAGCCATTTCCAAATCCGCATCCTCTGCTTGAGTTTCCACTTCTAAGACAATATTGCGTTCCCCTTGGGTGACTCGATAGGGATAGCCAATGGGACGGCAACCTTGGGCAACAATGGTTTCAATCACAATATTCCCGTGCAAGGCTAAACCGACAATTTCTTCCGAGTACAGTCGGGAACCACAAAACACTCCCGTTGTTCCTCCCATGACACCCGTACTGGCCAGTCCTCCCACTTTCACCGAACCCGGATAGGCATAATCTAAACCTTGCAAAAAATCATTGATTTGACCGAAATACGGATCAACGAGAACAATAAATTGCGGCTGATCTTCCGGTTTTACCCCAATTAAGTCCACCCACTGATCCGGGGGACTATCCAAATCGGGTAAATCGTCGGCGGATAAATGAAACGGATGAACTTTAACATCAGGCAAATGGGCCAACATCAAACTGAGAGCAGGTTCTCCCTCGATTTCTTGAGCTTGGTGCCTAGAATTCATCCCTACAACCCCCCCAGCACCACAACCAATCAAAGTGGGAAGACAAAGCTGTTCTTGGAGTAACGGCATTAATCTGGAATAGTCACTAGCAAAGGCAGAGGAAATAAAGACTAAGCCTAAATCTGGAGAAGCGCGTAGGTGATCTTGAGCTAGTTCCACGACTTCCTTAATCGCCGCTTCTAATGAAGGACGTTGGGATAAAGCACTAACCCAGCGCATCGGTTTGGTTGTCGATTCTGCCATTTTCGCCCTCCCTGAATAGTCTGCTCTCTTGTGTTAAGATAGCAGATTGTGTAGAAATACAGCAGATACACTATTTCTGACCGTTGCCATCTGGGTTAGCTCAAGGGTTGCAAATGTCAAAGAGTGACCCAATCTGGCATAATTTATTGATCTGTAACACAATTAGTTCAACGTCAGCAAATCTTAAAAAATCCAGCTTGAAGTTGTGGTTAGATTAAGGCTGATGTATTACAGTGAGGGGGGAAATCCAAACTTTGGCTGCACTGGGCAGTAAAATGGACACAGTGAGTAACCCTTGCTTAATGTTCTAAAGTGGGATTAGAACCTGTACTTAGTAGATTGGATTTAACGAAAGGTTTATGAACAACATCAACGAACTCATCGAAAAAGAACTGGAAGAAGCGCGTGCAGTCTGCGATGTTAGCGGCGCCACTTCTAAAGAATGTGCAGCAGCTTGGGATGCTGTGGAAGAATTACAAGCGGAAGCTTCACACCAAAAACAAGAAAAACCCAAAACCTCTTTCCAAGTTTATTGCGACGATAACCCCGATGCTGCTGAATGTCGGCTTTATGAAGATTAATCAACCGTTTGATCAGGGAAGAACTCTTCTCTAAAGTTTGCTGATTGATAAGCAACTGGGATTTAACTAGAGTTAACCCAGTTGCTTAATTTTTATAATATTGGGTTTGATGATTCAGAATGTTCAATCCTTTACTGGCTGTACAATCTCCTTGGATTCAACCGTTCGTCTGGATGGATTATCGATTAGCGGTTATCTTTACAGTTATCCTGCCGTTAGTAATCTCCATTTGGGCGTTTGTTGGGAAAGTAGAAGCGATTCAACGGTTAATGGTTATCTATTGGCGTGTTGCTAGTTTGTTAATGATTACCGTGTATTTAATGATCGCTGCTCTGCCAATTAGCTTTCTTTCCTCAATTATGGCACGGATTTTAATTCCGATTAGCCTTTGGTTTTGGGCGGATCTCAATGAAGAAGTTTCAGAAATGCCAGCTTCAGCCATCAAGTTAGTTTTTACTGCTTGGCGGTGGGCTGTGACCGTTTATAATAGTTTAGGTGCGATCGCTTTAGTTCCTTTTCTACATTGTGCATTTTTTAAAGGTCAAAAAGAATTATTAGCTGATCCAAATTGTCGGATCTGGTTAGATCCCCCTTGGTTATATAAAGCAACCTTTCATCCCAACTTAACTGAGCAGTTTTTAGGCTTTTTAGCTTTAGTGGGTTTAGCATTTTATATTCTGTGTTTAGGTTATTTTGTATTCTTTAAATTAGGAAAACAAGGACGTTCAGCTATGGGGTAAACTAATCTTTTAGGGGTGGATTTTAGGATATTTTAGGTTAACGTGTTGAACCCACCCCTATGAGGAAAGCCACCAGGGATATTTTCTATTTAGGTCAGAAAGAGTAAAGACAGAGAAAATCATTGATCAGGCAGCTTTTTTAACATACTTTTCCAATCGTTTTAACCATTCCTGCCAATAAATAATTAATTGTTTCCGTTCCATCAGAAATTCTTCTGCATCTTGATCTGGAAGTGCAACAATAATCAAACCGTTAGAAATTTTAGCACCAAACAAACTATCTCTGTAATAGCGATTAATTGCACCTCCATAAGCAACCAATTGTAACGGCTTATCGTAAAGTTTTCTGATTTGCTGTTTCGGTTGTTCAGCCGTTGTCAATTCAATAATACAGGGAACATCTTGATAACGAGCAACTAAATCAACTTTCCCAGCATATCCTTCGACATAATTTGGCACAACTGTCTCAATTAACTGTACATCGCTGAGTTTCTCTAAAACCGATTTCAGACTATAACAATAAGGTTGAATTAGGCTATCAGCAACAGGAGATAACCCTTGTAAATAGTCCTTAACCCACTGATGCAATAATTTTCCTCGGCGACGACTCGTTGAAGTCATACGAGTTGCTTCTGTATTTCCTACCTTATTGCGCCAATTAGAAAGAGTCCCAACAGACTCAATAGGTTGTGTAGCCTTCAGTATGGTAGTAACGGATGGTAGCCGAATGCCTTTTTCGTCTTGGTAGTAAACCCGTCCATTAATGTAGGTTCTTTTCATAAAAACCATCTCCAAAAAATTGCTAAATTCAATGTCGCAATTTTGTTTTGGAGATATCTCTCAAGTTAACGCTGACTTAGACTGACTTAGGCTGACTTATCTACAATCTTCAATTTTAGGCTGCTCTTTAATATTATTCTTATTCCCGAATCAGTAATATTAGAGTAGTCTTAACTATAGTTTTAGGCTAGATTAGAAAGACTGGATTCGCTTTCAAGCTATGGAGAAATTGGTTAATGTCGCTACCCCGTGAATTTTTAATGGAAATGGCTCGTAAATATGATCTTTCACCAGAGCAAGAGGATGCTTTTGTAATCTGGTTTAATAGTAAAAAGACAGAATTAGAGATAGCAACAGAACTTCATATTTCTGATACGGCACTTCGCACTCGAATGAGTCATGTTTACAAGAAGTTTAGTATTAATGGCAAAGGCCCAGGGAAATATGGTCGCTTGCTCAATTTTCTAACTACTGAGTATCAAAAATTTAAGGTTTCTGACTCTCAAACCTCTAATCTGTCAGAGGATGAGCTAAATGATTTAGTGCAAGAAGTCCGCCAGAAGTGTTATGAAATAATTCAAGATCAATGTGGTACAATGCGATCGCTCACGATGTCACAACCCATTGATGTCAGTGACCTTTACACTAACGTTAATGTTCTGGAAAAAATTACCAGTCATCGACGATGCGAAATTGATGAACTGTTGCAAGACTGCAACCCTGAAAACTTTGATCGCGTTGGGCTGGGTAGAATAACTGAAAAAGCGATATCAGGACAAGAAGCGGTTAAGAAATACTCAAAATTGATGGTATTAGGTAAGCCAGGGTCAGGAAAAACCACGTTTTTAAAATATTTAGCTATCCAATGTAATCAAGCTAATTTTAAAGCTGAACTTGTGCCAATTTTTATTACACTCAAGCAATTTGCAGAAGTCGCAGAAAAACCGAGCTTATTGGAATACATCACCGAGATATTTTCTGATTATGATGTTTCTTGTGAACAGGTATCTATTCTTTTGAAACAGGGGAAGTTACTAATTTTATTAGATGGTTTGGATGAAGTAAAAATAGAGGATAATAGCCGTGTTATCAAGCAAGTTCGTGATTTGTCGGAAAAATTTCGCCAGAATAAATTTGTAATCACTTGTCGAAGTGCAGCGAAAACTTATAATTTTGAGAAATTTAGAGAGGTTGCAGTTGCAGATTTCGATAATAAACAGATTTTTACTTTTGTTCAAAACTGGTTTCAACTTAACGATCTTGGAAATTTCTATGAATTTATTCAAGAACTTGAACAAAATAGTCGAATTCGAGAATTAGCAACTAATCCACTGCTTTTAACGTTACTATGTTTAGTTTTTGAAGACTCACTCAAATTTCCGGCTAATCGTTCAGAACTTTATGAAGAAGGAATTAATATTTTACTAAAAAAATGGGATGAAACACGAAACATAGAACGAGATCAGGTTTATAAAAATCTATCATTACAGCGTAAAAAAGATTTACTAAGTCAAATTGCTTTAACAACATTTGAGCGAGGAGATTATTTCTTTAAACAAAAAGAATTAGAGCAGTATATTTCTGATTATATTCGCAATTTACCTGATGCTCAAAATGACCCAGAAGCTCTACAACTGGATAGTGAGGCGATATTGAAATCAATTGAAGCGCAGCATGGGTTATTGGTGGAGCGGGCGCAAAAAATTTACTCTTTTTCTCACTTAACATTTCAGGAGTATTTCACAGCTAAAAGCTTTGCGAAGTGTACAGATTGGCCAAACTTAGTTAGCATCAACCATATCACTGATCCAAGGTGGCGTGAAGTATTTTTGCTGATTACTGGGATGTTAAAGAATGCTGATGAGCTATTGAGGTTAATAAAGAAAAAAATTGATGTTTTGGTAGCTGAAGATGACCATTTACAAGCATTTCTAATATGGGTTCAACAGAAATCTAGTTCAGTTAAAGTTCCGTACAAGCTGTCAGCCATACGAGCATTTTACTATGACATATCTCTTTCTCTGGATGCTGCTTGCCTTAATCCTAACCCTTATATTGACCTTTTTGAGGAGTGCTTCGACTCTGAGATTGCCGTTTCTCTAGGTCTTAATCTAAAGCATGATGCTGTAAAGCATAGTGATATTAACCTTGATTTTGAGCTTTGTCGTATCCTCGGCGATGCCCCCGCTTTTATCAATGACTCTGAACTAGAATTTGAGCCTGAACTTAAGTATTTACTGCTTGAAATAAGCAGTAAAAAACCTGATTACTATCTTACTTTTGACTTAGATGCCTATCAATACTGGTGGGATGATAGCGTTCGACATTTAGTAAAAAAATTAAGATATGCAATCATTAAATATCGAAACGTTGGTCATTATTGGGATTTTAAAGATTCACAAAAACACCTTTTAAATCAATATTACAATGCTAATAAATTATTGATTGATTGTCTCAATAGCGGTTGTAAAGTATCGCCCAACGTGCGTAATGAGATTGAGCAAACATTATTATTACCAATCTCTGAAATCAACCCTAGATGAGCTATAGAAAGCCTAATCAGAAATCCATTTTATCGTAGGGGTGAGGCGCGCCTCACCCTGACACAGAAATTTAGATTCATATCTTAATTATCGTTTCTAAAATCAATTTAGGATTGCTATCATCGCACTAAAAATGTAGAATTCGGATGTTTACTCTACTAAGTTATTTTTAAACTAATATGCCCTACAATCCACAAATTCATCATCGTCGTTTTATTCGTTTAAAAGGATATAATTATACTCAACCAGGAGGATATTTTGTTACAATTTGTACAAAAGAAAAACAATGTTTGTTTGGAGATATTGTTCAAGGTGAAATGCGATTTAATTCTTTAGGTGCGATCGCTTTTAATACTTGGCAACAAATTCCTGAAACATTTCCTCATGTTGAATTAGATTATTTTGTCATCATGCCTAATCATATTCATGGCATTTTAATCTTTCATGAAATCCTTTCAGATCCTCAATTCCCCGTAGGGGCGAGGCGCGCCTCGCCCCTACACCGGACATCATTATCACAACTAGAAATCTCAGCAAAATCAACACAACAACCTCATGGTGCTGCCCCAAAATCCTTGGGTGCTGTTGTGGGTTGGTATAAATCTTCTGTTTCTAAATTGATTAATAGAATTTGTAATAATTCCGGTCAAGGATTAATTTGGCAACGAGATTATTATGAAGAAATTATCCGAGATGAAAGGGCTTTAAATCATATTAGAAAATATATCGTTGAAAATCCTGCCCGTTGGGATGACGATCCAGAACATCCCCCTTTAAATCCCATTAAACCTGAATTACTGATTGATCTACCCTTTTAATTAAGGCTCATCCTTGAACCCAACCCGTAGGGGTGAGGCGCGCCTCACCCTGAAATCTCTTATAACCTCAACCCCCACCCCAGAATTTTTGACCCCGTTGGGTTTAAATGTAACAAGATGTAACGTATAATCAGGAAAAACATTAAGAAAACATTCAGAAGGGTTATTGATGCGAGTTGCGATCGCTGGAGCAGGTTTAGCGGGACTGGCTTGTGCCAAGTATCTCACCGATCTTGGTCACACTCCTATCGTCTTAGAACGACGGGACGTTTTGGGGGGGAAAGTCGCAGCCTGGAAAGATGAAGACGGCGACTGGTACGAAACCGGGTTGCATATTTTCTTCGGGGCCTATCCCAATATGTTGCAGTTATTCAAAGAACTGGACATCGAAGATCGGCTGCAATGGAAAGAACATTCCATGATCTTCAACCAACCGGAGAAACCCGGAACCTATTCCCGGTTTGACTTTCCTAATCTCCCAGCCCCCTTTAACGGAGTAGTGGCAATTCTCCGTAATAACGATATGTTGACCTGGCCGGAAAAAATTCGGTTTGGTTTAGGGTTAATTCCCGCCATGCTCCAGGGTCAAAAATACGTCGAGGAGATGGATAAATATTCTTTCTCAGAATGGCTGAAACTCCACAACGTTCCGCCAAGGGTTGAGAAAGAAGTGTTTATTGCCATGTCTAAAGCTTTGAATTTCATCAACCCTGATGAAATCTCCTCAACGGTGATTTTAACGGCTTTAAACCGTTTTCTCCAAGAAAAGAACGGTTCTAAAATGGCATTTTTAGACGGTTCTCCCACGGAACGGCTGTGCCAACCTCTGGTAGATTACATCACAGAACGCGGCGGAGAAGTGCGTCTGAATGCCCCGATTAAAGAATTTTTACTCAACGCAGATGGAACCGTCAAAGGCTTCTTAATTCGCGGGTTAAACGACACCCCTGATCAGGTGTTAACGGCTGATCTCTACGTTTCTGCCATGCCCGTTGACCCCCTGAAGGTGATGTTACCCCAACCTTGGCAAGAAATGGACTATTTCAAACAGCTAGAGGGGTTAGAAGGGGTTCCGGTGATTAACGTGCATTTATGGTTTGATCGCAAGTTAACAAATGTTGACCATTTGCTGTTTTCCCGTTCTCCCTTACTCAGCGTCTATGCAGATATGAGTAATACCTGTAAAGAGTATTCCAATCCTGACCGTTCTATGCTGGAATTGGTATTGGCTCCGGCAAAGGATTGGATTAGTAAATCGGATGAGGACATCGTGGCAGCGACGATGGCAGAGTTGGAGAAACTCTTTCCAGAGGAAATCCCCCACCCCGCTAAATTGCTGAAATCCCACGTCGTGAAAACGCCGCGTTCCGTTTATAAAGCGACTCCTGGGCGACAAGCTCATCGTCCATCCCAGAAAACGCCTATTCCTAATTTCTATCTGACTGGAGATTACACGATGCAGCGTTATTTGGCCAGTATGGAAGGGGCTGTGCTTTCTGGTAAGCTGACAGCACAGGCGATTCAAGAAGATTTGACTTCGGATCGTTTTTTGGCTTTGTCTGCGCCATCGGCTAACGTTGCTTCCCCAAGTCCTATTCCTTCCTAGCCCATCCATCGTCGGTCAGCAGAACAACGAATGCTACAACTTTCTAAATCTCCGTGCATGAGAACTCTGGCATCACTGGAAGACTCCTATGAACTCTGCCGTCAGGTTACTGCGGAGTATGCCAAGACATTTTATTTAGGCACTCAATTGATGCCAGAAGCCAAGCGTCGGGCGATCTGGGCGATCTATGTTTGGTGCCGTCGGACTGATGAGTTGGTCGATGGGCCAATGGCAGCAACAACAACGGAGGAAACCTTAGATCGTTGGGAAGAACACCTGGAAGCTTTATTTGCAGGGCATCCTAGGGATGATGTAGATGTGGCAATGGTGGATACCCTGGGTCGTTTCCCTCTGGATATTCAACCCTTTCGAGATATGATTGCGGGTCAACGCATGGATTTATACCGCAACCGATATCAAACCTTTGAGGAGTTAGAATTGTATTGTTATCGGGTCGCGGGAACAGTGGGGTTAATGTCAACGGCGGTGATGGGTGTTGCTCCTCCGGTGATTACTCCTTGGAATCCTAACCCAGAAATTATAATTCCGAATCAAGAAGCGATCGCATTAGGAATTGCTAATCAACTCACCAATATTCTGCGGGATGTGGGGGAAGATGCGCGACGAGGACGGATTTATTTACCCTTAGATGATTTAGCCTTATTTAATTATACAGAAGAGGATTTATTTAAGGGAATTGTTGATGATCGTTGGCAGGAATTAATGCGCTTTGAAATTCAGAGGGCGCGAAAATTCTATGCAGAAGCAGAACGAGGAATTAGCATTTTAAGTGAGGATATTCGTTGGCCGGTTTGGGCAGCATTAGTGCTTTATCGGCAAATTTTAGATGAAATTGAACGCAATGAATATGATGTTTTTAGCAAGCGGGCTTATGTTCCAAAATGGCGGAAAATGATGGCATTACCTGTGGCCCTATTAAGGGCCAAAGTGTTATAGAAGGGAATAGGAAACCGCAAAGAAAGTCTCCTGTTATTCTAGTTTGATGGTTTTATTGATGTCCTAATCCCTCTTTNCTCAGGGTCAAATTTTTGATTTCCCCAAAATTTTTATGTATGGGATTTTGCCACAACCTATTTAGGATTGCTATATAATTTTTAACTACTCGCAATAGGCTAAAATAATTTTAGCAGACTATCTTATTTTGATGGTTTTCGTTATAATACCTTAAAAGTAATCCAACTTGCTATGATTTTGATATGAATTTTAATCAAACTAATATTATTATTACGGGTGGTTCTAGTGGAATTGGGAAAGCAACGGCTCAATTATTAGCAAGCCTCGGTGCAAATTTAACAATTATTGCTCGAAATCAAACCACTCTTGACCAAGCTCAAACGGAAATTGAAGCGGTAAAATTATCTCAAAATCAGAAAATATTTAGCCTTTCGGCTGATGTTTCTGTACGGGAAGAAGCTGAAAATTCAATCAAAAAAGCGATTAAACTTTTAGGGAGCGTTGATATTTTAATTTTATCAGCAGGAATGGCTCATCCCGGTTATTTTCAAGACCTTACCCTAGAAATATTTGAACAAACAATGGCTGTAAATTATTGGGGATCGTTGTATTGTATTCGAGAAATTTTACCTACAATGATCCAACAAAAACAAGGTAAAATTGTTCTCATTTCGTCAGGAGCCGGATTAATTGGAATTTATGGTTATACAGCCTATAGTCCGACTAAATTTGCTTTAAGAGGATTAGCAGAATCGTTGCGAGGAGAATTAAAGTCCTTGGGAATTCAAGTTTCTATTGTTTATCCGCCCGATACAAATACATCTCAATTATTAGCTGAAAACCAGACAAAACCTTCAGAAACCAAAGCCATTACCGGAACAGTTAAACCTTGGGAACCGGAAGATATTGCTCAAGAGATTATTAAAGGGATTAAAAATAATGATTTTGCGATCGCTCCTGGATTAGAAATGAAACTTTTAAATTTTTTACATAGTTTACTATTCCCCGTCTTAAATCGTTATTTTGATCATTTAATTCAGAAAATCAAAGGTTAAATAATGTTTAAGTTTAAAAAATTAAATCTAAATTTGTTAATTTCGAGATTATCATTGATATAATGATTCCAGATCATCGATCAATTTCAGGGAATTAGCCTTTTTTATTATCCTATCAATCCTCGGAGGTTTATGTTTGAGCCATTATTTACAACTCATCCAGATGATCATAATCCCTTAAGCCCCATTCGTCCTCGTAAAGGTGTGATTATTGGTGCTGGACAAGTCGGGATGGCCTGTGCTTATTCGTTATTAATTCAGAATTGCTTTGATGAACTAATTTTACAAGATATTAATCAAGAAAAAGCCGTCGGAGAAGTCATGGATTTAGTTCATGGGCTCTCCTTTATTGAACCCACGCAAGTAACAGTCGGAACTGTTGCTGATGTAGGACGAGATGCAGATTTAGTGATTATAACAGCCGGAGCCAGTCAAAGACCTGGAGAAACTCGTTTAGATTTAGTCGGACGAAATGTAGAAATCTTTAAAAAATTAATCGGAGATATTGCTGAATATTGTCCGAATGCAATTTTATTAATTGTTGCTAACCCGGTTGATATTATGACCTATGTAAGCTTGAAACTTTCCGGGTTTCCAAGTTCTAGGGTAATTGGGTCAGGAACAGTTTTAGATACTGCCCGTTTTCGCTATTTATTAGCAGAAAAATTGAAACTTGATCCCCGCAGCATTCATGCTTATATTATTGGTGAACATGGGGATAGTGAAGTTCCGGTTTGGAGTAAAGTTAATGTGGCGGGAATGAAAATTTGTGATGCAGACTGGGAAGGATCTCCTTCCTATGAGCATGAAGAATTACAGGATATTTTTCAGCAAGTTAAAAATGCCGCCTATGAAATTATTCAACGCAAAGGATATACTTCCTATGCCATTGGTTTAGGGGTTACGGATATTGTCACAGCTATTTTACGAGATCAAAATCGAATTATTACCGTGAGTCGTTCTGTTCAAGGATTATATGGTCTTCCTGAACTTTGTGTAAGTTTACCTGTTTTAGTCAACCGCAAAGGTGCAACTAAAATTATTAATCTTTCGTTGACCGAAACCGAAGAGAAACAGTTGCAAAACTCATGCAAAGTGTTGTATGAAATTATTGAAAAACTTCATTTATAAACATCACAGAGCCAGAAAAAGAGATACCGCTTCATTGTTTCCCCCAGCTTAATAGTAGGTAAAAAATAATGTTCAAACCTTTACAAAATCGAACAAAAATCGTGGCAACGATTGGCCCTGCTAGTAAATCGCCAGAAGTCATCCGTCAAATGGTGAATGCAGGAATGAATGTGGCTCGCTTAAATTTTTCTCATGGCAGTTATGAAGATCATGCAGAAACCGTAAAATTATTGCGACAAGTTTCAGAAGAATTAGATACTCCGATTACGTTATTACAAGATTTACAAGGGCCTAAAATTAGAATTGGATATTTACCTTCGGAAGAAATAGAATTAGTCGATGGAGAATTATTAACCTTTGTTCCTGTTGATGAATTTGAGAACAAACCCAATACTGTTCCGATTGATTATCCCTATTTAGCTGAAGAAGCAGAAACGGGAGCGCAAGTTTTACTGGATGATGGATTATTAGAATTAAAAATAGAAGGAATTCAGGGAAATGCGGTTCAATGTCGCATTATTGAAGGGGGAACTTTAAAAAGTCGTAAAGGGGTGAATTTACCCAGTTTAACGTTGCGTCTTCCCTCCTTCACGGAAAAAGATGAACAAGATTTAGACTTTGGAATTTCCCAAGGAATTGATTGGGTTTCTTTGAGTTTTGTGCGTCGTGCTGAGGATGTTCAAGCATTAAAAGCGTTATTAGTTGAAAAGGGAGTGCCGGAGATGCCAGTGATCGCAAAAATTGAAAAACCTCAAGCGATCGCCAATTTAGAATCCATTATTAATGAATGTGATGGGTTAATGGTAGCACGGGGAGATTTAGGAGTAGAAATGAACCCGGAAAGAGTCCCCATCTTGCAAAAACAAATTATTCGGATGTGTAATCAAAAAGGCATTCCGGTGATTACAGCCACCCAAATGTTAGATAGTATGATTCACAATGCTCGTCCAACTCGTGCAGAAGCCAGTGATGTTGCTAATGCGATTATTGATGGGACGGATGCTGTTATGTTATCGGGAGAATCCGCCGTTGGCAAATTTCCGGTTAAAGCGGTACAAATGCTCTCTAAAATTGCTCATGATGTCGAACCAGAAATTGAGTTTAAAAATTATCCTCCGGCTCTGTCGGATGAAACTCATGCGTTAACAGAAGCTTTAAATACGATTGATAAAATTCTGAATTTAAAGTGCATTGTTTCCTATACCAGTACCGGATACACCGCAACTTTAGCAGCCGCAGAACGACCGAAAGTTCCGGTTATTGCTTTGACTCCCGACGCAGATGTTTATCACCGTTTAAACTTAGTTTGGGGAGTTAAACCTGTTTTATTACAACATCACGTCAATTCTTTTGAAGGATTAATTGATCTGGCTCAAGAGAAATTATTACAACGACAACTCGCAGAAATTGGAGATAAAATCTTAATTGTGGGCGGAATTCCAGCAAATACTGCCAGGGGTACTAATTTCTTAAAAATTCATACCTTGAGTGATTAAAAATCCTTTATCCCTCTCCTAACGGGGGAGGGGTTTAATCGAATCTAATTTCATTAACCCTGCGGTTGAGATAGGGCTTTAAGTGCAGCAAATGATTATTTTTCCGCTTCTTGAGGCGTTGATTGTCGAACTAATTCTAGGGAAGAACCAATAATAAAACCCATAGCCGCGCCTGCTAGAGCGTAAGTCCGAGGTGCTCTCGACTGACTATAACCCAAGTCTAAGGATGGGCCGATGTTACAGCATTGATATTGTTTTTCACTATATTTAGAGGCTCCGAGTCCCGCAATTGTACCGACTAGCATCATCACGATTCCCGAAAAAATCACAAGTCGCATATTCATCATGATCCTCCTTGAATAAATCTAACTCTCAGAAATTGTACTTACATTGACAGACAGAATAATTCTGTTGCACTTTCAATCTGAACTTAAAATTTAATGTAATAATAACCTTCTATTTTAAAAATAGCTCTATTTTTCCGTTTTTTAATGCTATTTTTAATTTATTTTACAAAACTTTAAAAAACTTGATTAAAATTCGTTAATTCGAAAGGCTGAATTTCTGAATTCTGAATGCTTTTCGGTAGGATAGATAACTCTGATATATTAAAATGATATATTGAAAATCTGAATTTGTCTATGTAACCCAAAGTAATAGGAGTCACGCCAATCAGGTGATTGGCAAAGACTGATGCCGTTAATCTAGAGGGTAAAATCTCCTCTACCCTCTTCTACTATTATTTTTATTGACAGCCTTCAACAGAAAGGGTGTAACTATATCCTAATGCTTTAATGCCTCCAACATTGACATTAACTTGATAAGGTTGACTATCGGGTCGGGGAGTTCCACTGATTTGTTGTGACTGATTGGGGTCAAGTTGAATATTTCCTTCAAAAGCTTGGTCAGCCGTATCATCAGCATATTTCAGAAACATTCTAATTTGAAATGTACCCCTATCATTCGATAAAGATTGAATCGTTGCAACATACTCAGTAAAGGGGGCATTGTTTGGAACAATAAAATCTGTATCCCAGTTCCCTCGATACCCCACAGGAATGCGGGGAATACTTCCAGCATTGGGGGCGGACACTTTTTTAGTAACGCTTGTTCCTTCCCCTTTAACAACCGTTAAAGGCGTGCAGGTTTGAGCATTGACAGATAAACTAACAGAAAGTAATGCAGTTAAGATACCCAAGGACAATAGAGGTCGAATCATTATTTTTATAATAGATTTGATGATAATTTTATCAGCTATTTAGCGATTAAGTATTCATCCGTTCATAAATAGCAGAAGCAGCCGGAGAGTAACGGGTAAGGTAACTAAAAATCCAGAATTTGATGCAGGAATCAATAATCACAGGAACCGTCGCAATAAACGCATTAATGGCTACTGGACTTTCGGGTAGTCCAAAGTGAGCTAAAACCCCTGCTAATAAAACTTCCCATCCTTCGGCGGAGTGAAAACCGACAAACATATCAGTAATCAAAATAAACAAAAATACTTTTAAAGGATCACTTAAATTTAAAAAAGTTCGATTAGAAAAACTTCTGACAATTGTGATTTTAGTTCGATTAAAATACACTAATCCCACAAAAGTTAGTAAAGCAACACCATCAGATAATATATTTTTCCACCCATTTAAAGCTCGATTACGAGATTGTTGCCAAATTTCAATCGCTTTTTCCGATAGCTTTTCCTCTTTCTCAACCTCTGACAGTTTGGGTATTACCCCTAATAACTGTTGAATTTCCAGACCTTCTTTAAAAGCTGAATATTCTCTTAAAAACTCCTGTCGAATTTCTGCGTTTAGTTCGATTTTAGTTGGATTTTTATTACTATAATTTCCAAGCATAGGTTCAAAAATGATAGTTTTTACAGTGACTTGAACCAATAAAGGAATTAAGAATAAAATTATTAACCAACGCATTGCTAATTTATCTTGGATGCGTCTAATTCTTAATTCTTGAACGACTTGTTGTTCATAATTGGGGGGAAGTTTTTGACCTCCGAACAAACCCCAATTAAACCAACTTTTAGTTTGAGATTGACGCGAAAGATTAGATTGAGCAGCAATCACAGCCGGATCTAAAGTTAGGGTGCTGGCTGACTCATCTTTTTCTTGTTTAACTTCGTCAGCAGTTAATCCCATCAGAGTTGAGGAATTGATCGTAGGATTAGCTAGATTTTCGATTAAGATATCCTCAGACTTTTCTCGATATTTTTTAACAATAGAATCAATAAAATTGAGTTTTTCTATAATTTCAGATTCAGGTATTCTAATAGATTGAGACGTTTCCTCATCGATAGAACTTTGAGGTAATAAAAAACTATTAATTTTAAATTGGGCTAAATTAAATCGAATGTTGAAAAGATGGCGATTGCATAAACTTTTAACAAAATCAACCATCGTTTTTTGAGAGTCAGAACGATAATCAATAGGATTTCCTTGAAAATATTTCTCCTCTAAAGCTTTAATTTCTTCAGCACTTTGATAAGCGGATTCTAAAAGTTTAATTTGCCTTTGGTTCAACCAGTGATTAAAATTGAATCGGCTAAAATTTCGATTCATAACTCTCCTGATCACTTAATACCACAACGCATTAAACGCGCAATAAAATAAACTGCCATTTTCGCCCCATAAGGAGAACGCCACCATCCAGAGGGATGACAACCTACGGGAGCCGATGAACTAAAATCCAAATCTTCGTAGTCTAATAATTTATTATTGACCATCCATCCCATTTCAGTCCCCATCGCTTGTAACACTTTCATATCAACATCAGAAATATCATCATTTCCCCCCAAACGGGTATAAATTTGTTGTTGGACGCTGAAACCAAAACGATTGTTACTGTAACTCATCCATAATTGATCGAGCAGTTGTAATGCACTACAAGGAAAATTCATCACTTCATCAGGAATAATATTATCCAGACTACTTTTTCCCATAATTTCTAACATAATATTGGTGGTTTCTTCATCAGCTTCTCTCCAATTTTCAGTCGCCAATAAATCCCGCAATTTGCGATATCGATACAAATCCGTTAATAATAATAGTGCTTGGTCTAATTTATGTTCTAAGCGATCAATCCGTTCAGATAAAGAGTTTAAACTCAAGGGTTGAGATTGACTTTCAGAATTAGAAGCAGGTTGAGGGGAAAGAGATTCATTTGACATTGTTTTAGGAAAATAGGGAATTACGAATTACAAATTACGAATTACGAATTACGATTAACGGGACTACTATCTGATGCGGTTGTACTGGAATTTGGTGTAGGGGCGGGGTTTTCCCGTCCATCTTGAGAGTTTCCCAGTCCATCTTGAGAATACCCATTCTCCGCAGGAGGTTGAGGTTGATTTTTATCGGATTTATTGTTATTAGGTTTTTCGGGTTTTTCCCCTTTGAGGAAACGGGATTCTAGGGTTTTAATCGTAATATAGAGGTTGGGTGTAATTAACAAACTTAATAACGTTCCCGCTAATAACCCCCCAAAAATTGCCGTACCTAATGACCAACGGCTACTCGAACCTGCACCCGAAGCCACCACTAACGGCCAGAACCCGATTAAACTAGAAATTGCCGTCATTTGAATCGGTCGGAACCGTTGTTCGGCGGCTTGAATGGCGGCTTGGGTAATACTTAAGCCTTTTTCCCGTAATTGGTTCGCAAACTCCACAATCAGAATCGAGTTTTTAGACGCCAAACCAATCAACATCACCAACGCCACCTGCACATAGACATCATTGGTAATCACCGGCCATAATGTCCCACTCAGCAGAATATTGGATCGGAACCAAACCGCAGCCATAGCACCCAAAACCGCTAAGGGCACAGACAGCATAATAATGGTGGGATCAATATAACTTTCGTATTGGGCCGATAGCACCAGAAACACCATAATAAAGGCTAATCCGAAAATAATCACCGCCGAACCCCCCGATGATTTTTCCTCCAAGGCACTTCCCTGCCAAGAATAACCAAAACCAGGGTCTAAAACTTCGTTGGCTAATTTTTCCATAGCAGCGATAGCTTGACCCGTACTGGCGGTGGGTGCAGGGTTGCCTTGAATGAGCATCGAACGGAAGATATTAAAGTGGTTAATGGTTTCTGGCCCCACAAAGTCCGTCAGTTTCACCAAATTACTCAAGGCAATCATCTCCCCATCTTGGGAACGCACATATAACTGATTAATGTCTTCCGGTCTAGCCCGAAATTCCGCTTCTGCTTGGGCATAGACCCGATATTGACGCTGACCCAAGACAAAATCATTCACATAGGATGATCCTAAAAAGGTTTGAAGTGTGCCAAAAACATCATTAATATTGACATTTAAAGCTTTAGCGCGATCGCGTAACACCTCAACTTTCTTCTGAGCTTTACTGGCGGAAAACTGACTAAAAACCCCTTGAAAAGTTGGATTAGCATTCGCTGCTGCAATTAAACGATTCCCATTTTCAATTAAAGATTGAATCGGTAAACTTCCGGTTTTATCTAATAACTGAAATTCAAATCCCCCCGTATTACTTAAACCTTGTACCGGAGGCGCGTTAACGGCAAAGGCTTGAACTTCTGGAATTGATTGTAAAGATCCATTTAATCGTCTTAAAACGCCATAAACCGACTGTTGTTCCGTCGGTCGGTCTTCCCAAGGTTTCAATAACACAAACGCGATCCCCTGACTTGGGTTTTGTCCTTCAAATCCAAACCCCGGAACTACAAAAGCACTTTCAATTTCAGGAATTGCTAACACACGATCAACAATTTGTTCGGCTGCTTTGGAGGTATAGTTGAGGGATACCCCATCAGGAGTCCGAAACAGAATTAATAAATATCCTTGATCTTCTTCAGGAACAAACCCCGATGGTACTAATTGATAAACTAATACCGTTGCGACTAAACCCCCCACAAATACGCCCATGACCAACGCATTAATCCGGGTTAAAAAGGTAATAAATCGACCGTATTTTTCCTGTACCCAACCAAAACCTTGATTAAATTTATCAAAAAACCATCCTAAAGGCCCCCGTGTTTCTTGTTTGCGGCGCAATAATAACCCAGCCATACTGGGAGAGAAGGAAAGGGCGTTGAAGGTGGAAAAGATCAAGGCAAAAATAATCGTCATCGCGAATTGACGATAAATTGCCCCTGTGGTTCCGGGGAAAAATGATACCGGAATGAAGACAGCCATCAACACGATTGAGGTGGCAATGGTGGCTCCAGTGAGTTCCTGCATGGCATCTAAAGCCGCCTGACGGGGTTTCATTCCCTGTTCAATTTTGATTGAGACTGCTTCCACAATCACGATGGCATCGTCCACCACTAAACCCGTCGCCAAGGTACAAGCAAACAAGGTTAAGGTATTGAGTTCAAACCCAAAAGCTTTTAACCCCGCCATCGCCCCAATTAACGCCACCGGAATGGCGACCGAAGGGATTAAGGTTGCCCGCCAGTCCTGTAAAAAGATGAAAATCACCAACACCACCAAGGTGATCGCCATAAACAAGCTGATCACCACTTCCTCAAGGGACACCTTAATAAACAAAGTGGTATCGTAAGCGACACGGCTTTCAATACCGGGGGGGAAACTTTTACTCATTTCCGCAATGGTGGATTTAATTTGATCTGCGGTTTCTAAGGCGTTACTTCCCGGTAATTGATAAATCCCTAAACCAACAGCAGGTTCTCCGTTAAATGTGGAATTAGAATTATAACTTTCCGCCCCTAATTCCGCCCGACCCACATCCTGAACCGTAACTAAACTGCCATCATCATTGGTTTTGAGTACCATTTGGGCAAATTCTTCAGCCGTGCGAAGGCGACTCACCGCTTGCAACGGAATTTCAAACAGTTGACCGGGGGGAGTGGGTTGTTGACCCAGGGTTCCGGCTCCTACTTGAATATTTTGTTCGCGTAAAGCCCCGACGACATCCTGCGCCGTTAACCCCCTAGCTGCCATTCGAGAGGGATCAAGCCAAAGCCGCATGGCATATTTCCGTTCTCCAAAGATCGTGACTTGACCGACCCCAGGAATTCGACTAATTTGGTCAACAATAAATAGATCAATATAGTTACTAATAAAGGTGGGATCGTAGAGGGGTTTTCCCGTTTCATCTTTTGCCGAATAAAACGCGCTCACTAATAGAATATTGGGCGATGAAGCTTCAACCGTTACCCCTGTTTGTTTCACACCATCTGGTAAATTGGATTCCGCTTGAGCGACTCGGTTTTGAACGTTAACTTGAGCAATATTGCGATCAGCATCATTGGGAAAAAACACGGAAATATTACTCACCCCATTATTTCCCGTGCTGGAGGACATATATTTCATCCCCTCTACCCCGTTAATTTCCCGCTCTATAATCGTGGTTACGGTGGTTTCTGTCGTTTCTGCATCCGCCCCAATATTCACCGCCGTCACACTAATTTGAGTATTAGCTAAGTTTGGCAGTTGGGTAATGGGAAGCAACGGAATTGAAATCGCACCCACCAAAATAATGATGATGCTACACACTGTCGTTAAGACAGGCCGTTTAATAAAGGTGTTAACAAACAGAATCATGGGTAGACGGTTGGCGGTTGACTGTTAATTATTAGCTAAGTCTGTGAAATCCAGTTAAAATTTCAATCCCTGATCATTATTCGGATTTCGGTGTTTCCTGTTTTGAGGATGAAGCCGGAGTCGGTTGCTGTTTTTGATCGGCAATGGGTGTGCCATTTCGCAATTTAACCACACCATCGGTAACAATTTTTTCTCCTGCTTTTAAACCTGATAAAACCTCAAAGCTTTGACCTTGAATACTCCCCAACTTCACCGGCTGTTGTTTCGCAACTAATTGAGTTTTCCCAGCTTCGGTTTTTTCTTGGGCGATAAACACAAAGCTTTGATCTCCAATTCGACTAATGGCTGTTACTGGAACCGTAATTCCTGATTGTTGTTCCCAAATCACCTTAGCTCGAACTATTTGATCTGTTCGTAATTTATTCCCTCGGTTATCATAAATAGCTTTCACTAAAATGGTTTGGCTTCCCGTACCCGCACTCGGAGCAATATAAGACACCTGAGAGGTTCCGATTAATTCTCCGGTTTCTTGACTTAGGATTTCTACTGTTGTTCCGGCTCTGATTTGAGATAACCGTTCAATAGGAATATTAATCTGAACTTCTAATAAATCATTTTGACGAATACTGGTCAATTTGGTTTGGCTATCGACAAAATCTCCCACTTTCACGAACACATCCCCCACAATTCCACTAATGGGGGCTTTGATTTCATAATATTCTAGCTGTACCTGTTGAGCCGTTGCATCGGAGCGGGCTTGATCAATGTCTCGCTGAAGTCTATTGACCTCTGCTTCTTGAGCCATAATCACATTTTGTTGAGTCGCAATTTGTGCGTTGAGGGTTGAGATTTGACGATTGTAATCTTGTTTAGCACCTTCAACCTTAGCAACGGCTGCATCAACTCGTCTTTGTTGACCCTCAATTTGGGTGTTTAGGGTAGAAACTTGCCGTTCTAGGTTTTGTTGCGCGGTTCTAACTCTCGCCTCTAGGGACAATACCTCTCGTTCTTGGGCTGCAAAATCAGCTTGGGTGGCTTGATAGTCCCGTAGGTTTTGATCGTAAATTTCAGCCGACACTACTCCTTGTTCATACAATTGCTGATAGCGATCATAGGATTTTTTCCGTTCTTCCATAATCGCCCGTCTGCGTTCCCGCTCTTTGATTCCCACTTGTACATTTTCTTGGGCTGTTTTCAACTCATCCCCAGCCGAGTTAAATTCCAACTCATATTGTAAGCGCTGTTTTTCTTTCTGTTCTGCAGCGAGGGTTTGTTGAGCGTCTTCTAAATCTGCTGTTTGAGATTGGTAAGTCAGTTCCGCTTGGATGCGTCGCAGTTCGGATCGTTGAGCATCTAAATTCGCTCTTGCACTATTTAACTGAGCCATTCGGGACTCAACGCTGGCTAATTGGCTTTCATAATTCGCTTGTTGTTGTCTTGCATCAATTTGAATTAAAGGGCTATTTTGAGAAACGCGATCGCCCAACCGCACATAAACTTGTTTCACCAAACCATTGACACGGGGTTGAATAATGGCATTCTGAACCCCTTCAACCCTGGCATTATAAATACTACTATTTTTAACGTCACTAGAGCCTACCTGGGCAATATTGACGCTAACGGGTGGGACAGTCGCGGCTTGAGGTTCACTCCCACAGCCCGTCATCAAAATACTACCCAAGATTAGGGAAAAATAGGACTTCCAGAAGGGAGGATGCTGTTGCATAGTTTGGCTAGGGATAGGGAATGAATAACAGAAAATAATTCAATTCGCAATACGTCTTCGGAAATATAGCATAACGGGTCTTCTGGGAATTTTGGACTGACCACAATAATTCTTATAATTGTGTCTCACCCGGATTTCCCGTAGCCTCATCATGAGTTTCATGTTAAACCGAGATGGAGGTTGATTCAGATGTTGTTAAGGGTTGCATCTCGTTCAACGGAATTCTGGTTATTAAATACCAGAGAGGGCCTAATAAAGGAACCAAGCTCACCCCCCAAAAGATAGCCGGATTTTTCATCCCTCGTCTTGCCATATCATCTCCTAATAAAGCCGGAAATAGAAAGCTTAATAAACAAAAGTCAAGGCTCATCACATGAATAAAACGGCTGGTTTGCCATTGTTGAATAAAGTCTCCCCAATTTCCTTGGGTTAATCCATAACCGACTAAAATACTCGCTCCCAAGGTTAATAACACTCCCGTAATTCGAGAATCTAAAACTTTAATTAATCCTGATTTTTTTCCGACAAATTGTGAATTAGGCTGTCGGAATGCTAAGTAAGGTAAAATTGCAAAAGCTCCGACACCAAAGGATAAGGTAGCAAAGGGCCAAGCCGGGAGTTTTTGTCCCCGTCCATCTATAAACAGAACACAACTATAAATCAACGGCCAAATTCCCATAATATTAAATAGAGCAATAATTAAAGGATTAATTCCTGTCCAGTTCCCGGTTGAAAGATTTTGAATTAATGTAAAAGTATCGGGTTGATCTGGGGGAGCAAAAATAAACGCATACAGGATAAAACCTAACCAAATTGATCCAAAAATGATTTTATTTTTCATGGTTAAACTCCCTTCAAGACTTTAAGGTAAAAATCGATCTAATGCTGCTTTTAAAGCTTCAATTTCATCATCAATATTTCCTTCTTGCGCTGCTCTAGCCACACATTCGCTCAAATGTTCATCTAAAATAATTCGAGCCACCCGATCTAAAGCTCCTCGAATGGCGGCAATCTGCACTAACACATCAGGACAAGGACGATTTTCTTGTACCATTGTTTTAACGCCTCGAATATGTCCCTCAAGCCGTGATAGACGATTGACTATCTTTCGCAAAGATTCTTCACTATGAATATGGGGATGGCTAGAATGTTCAGAATGATGATGGTGTTCTAGCAAGTTGTTCAGTTCTTCAACCGTCGGTTCTAAGTCATTCATCTGTTTGTTAATATAAAATTGACAAATATTTAATCATTGTACCTTAATCTTCTACTTCTGTACGAAATATTCCTAACTCAAAAGTTGAAGCAACTCAAAAACCGTTGAAGTGCTTCAGCACTTCGGGACTTTATCTGTATAAAATCAAGCACAGTTAAAAAAATTATATTAATATTTAAAATAGGAAAAATAGAGCAATATTGAAAAGAATATACAGCTTAAAAACTTATAATATACTCAATTCAATCAAGTGATTTCTAAATGATGTATTATTAATTGACTAAAAATAAGAAAGGATGATAATGCTAAAATTATAAGCTGTCACGCACTTAATTTTTTTGCTTACAAGCCTTGCTAGAAGGACTCTAGGCTACAAAATATTCAATTTAGGTGCGGAGCAGCTTATGGCATACAGACAGAGCAATTTTTTGTGTTCTGAATTGGTGCTTATGACTTTGATCATGATAACTTTTAGTAATCACGCTGCACTCACCCTAAAAAACCATGAAACGAAAGCAACTAGGAGTGAGAATAAGGAGTCAGCTAGATTAGTTTATGATTACGATATTACCATCCAGAGAAGAATTTTTGCTTAAACCATGCTATATTTCATTCCCATATCTCGAAGCAAGTTAGTTAAGTTATCTTGGTCAGATTCATCAGATAAAATATCTACTGTCATTTTTAATTTTGAAAAGCTATTTTTATATTTCTCATCAGATACAATTTCTTCTAAACTAAAAACTGATTTCAATGAAAATTCATCCACGAGAAATTTATGATCTCCTACTGGAGAAATCAAGCCACAGTAACGCGACGGTGCAGGAAATTATCTTAGGACTGACCTGGACGTTCTGCCAAGCCGAGGGTATAGGGTTGTGCATGAGTCCGGGTCAACCCAATCGTACCTTATCTTGGTCAGGCACTTTAGTGGGTCAAGCCGTCGCTGATTTAGCTTCCTGGGTGCGTTCCTGGGATAGTTACCAAGCGACTATCGGTATGGCGGTGATCAATTCCGTGATTAATAGCACGTCACCGCTACTACTACAAGCTCAACGCCTATCTTCTCACGGTTCAGCTAATCTAGCTGTATTTGAGCATTTTCTGCCTTTAATTCAGGGAAAACGAGTCGTTGTTATTGGTCGCTACCCCGGACTTTCTCAGTACGAACAACAGGCAGATATTACCGTCTTAGAGCGTCAACCCATTGCTCAAGATTTACCCGACATCGCCTGTGAATACCTCCTCCCAGAAGCAGACTGGGTTTTCCTCACCGCCACTTCCATTGCTAACAAAACCTTTCCCCGCTTGGTGGAGTTATCGCAACAAGCGCAGTTAGTGTTAATGGGGCCTACAACTCCTTGGTTGCCAGAATTAGCGGAGATGGGGATTAATTATCTGGCTGGGGTAGCCATCACCGATACCAACGCATTGCGACAAACCATCGCTGAAGGAGGAGGAACTCGCATTTTTGATGTTGGGGTAGAATATTGTGTCTTAAAAATTGATAACTGATTACCAAGGAGAAGGAACATAATTTTTCAAAAAATGACCCAAACTTACGAACAGAAAAATTATGTCTAGGGAAAGATTTAGTTAGCCAGTTAGATCAAGTACAAATAAAATGTTAAATTCAAAACAATGTATTTTATGAAACTGAATTATTTTACCCAATTGGCTTCAACGGTGGGACGCTGGATGATGACAACTTTATTTTTTATCTCAGCGATCGCCTTTTTTTGGCAAGGGATATTTTTCTCAACGAACCTTGTTGCAATGGCTAATCCAACTTCCAGCTTGATCGCCCTATCAGACGCAGGGAATCAAGTTAAAGAGAAAGTGAGTAAAGATACAGGTCGAGCCAAAAATTTCATTGAAAATACGAAAGATCAGGTGAAACAAACTGCCAATAAAAACGCTGATCGAGTTGATCGAGCAACGGATAATAGTAGTTTCCTTGACCGCAAAGCCAGCAAAGATACCGGACGAATTGAAGAAAGAGCTAATCAAGATGCTGCTCGAACTGAGAAAGCGGTAGACAATACAAAAAATGCCATTGAGCGCACCGTTGATAATATCAAGGATGCTTTTGGTAACTAAAGATGAGATTCTCCAAACGAAAGTTAATGTAAATTGTTTGGCTTAAGCTGTTATTATTTTCCTAGATTGTAGGGTGCGTAAGTACCAACGCGCGCACCTCAACATCTGGGAACTCTCTCTCTACTATTATAAATAACCATATTGTTAAAACAGAATTTTTTGACCCAAGCTCATAGATCCTTGATTTCTGGACAAAAACTGAATCGTATGTTATCCTAATCAGATTAACTTCTCCTTCCTTCATAAGCAGGCAGCAAAAAATCAAATTCATATAAATTTGCCGATTCTTTCTTATTGCAAATAATTCTTGAGAATAACAGCTTCCAAAAAGTCAAGTAATGTAAAAAATAATGTCGATTTTTTTGTCGAATTATTGCAAATGGGGGACAAATTTGCCCAGAATGCCCATTTTCTGGTAACAATACTCAAAGTGGAACAGGCATCTTGCCTGTGTAAGCCCGAATGATCTGGCGATGCCCATAGCCGATCACCTTAAGAGAGAGTAGACAAAAAAGGAACAAATTAAGATATGTTTACTTATGTAAAACCCACCATTAGACACATCAAGCCAGAGAACCTGAACGGGCGGCAACTGATGAAAGTCGTTTATGTGGTGTTAGAAGCACAATATCAAAGTGCCTTATCGGCAGCAGTGGAGTCCATTAACAAAAATAACCCTAATGTTGCGATCGAAATTAGCGGTTATTTGATCGAAGAGTTACGATCTGCGGAAAACTACGAAAGTTTTAAACAAGATTTATCAAAGGCGAATATCTTTATCGCCTCCCTGATTTTTATTGAAGATTTAGCCGATAAACTTGTTGAGGCCGTGACCCCCTATCGGGATACACTGGATGTGGCGGTGGTCTTCCCCTCTATGCCTCAAGTGATGCGCCTCAACAAAATGGGGACATTCTCAATGGCGCAACTGGGACAAAGCAAAAGTGCCATCGCCCAGTTTATGAAAAAACGGAAAGAACAGTCCGGGGGGTCTTTCCAAGACGCGATGTTGAAGTTGCTGCAAACTTTGCCTAAAGTCCTGAAATACCTGCCGATGGACAAAGCCCAGGACGCTCGCAACTTTATGTTATCCTTCCAATATTGGTTAGGGGGTTCTTCCGAAAACCTGGAAAACTTCCTACTGATGTTAGGGGCAAAATATGTGTTTACGGGCAAAGAAAAACTGCAATTTGCTGACCCCGTAACCTATCCCGATATGGGTATTTGGCATCCCCTCGCCCCGAAAATGTTCGAGGATGCGAAAGAATATTTCCAGTGGAATAATAGCCGCGACGATATTCCCGATGACCAAAAAGATCCCCTCGCCCCCTGCGTCGGGTTAGTGCTGCAACGCACCCACCTGGTAACGGGAGATGATGCCCATTATGTGGCAATGGTACAGGAACTCGAAGCGTTAGGGGCACGAGTCTTACCCGTGTTTGCAGGGGGGTTAGACTTTTCTAAACCCATCGAGGAATATTTCTGGGATAACCCCCCGAAAGGTATTCAACCCCAACCTATTGTCGATACTATTGTCTCCTTAACCGGGTTTGCCTTAGTCGGTGGCCCCGCTCGACAAGATCACCCAAAAGCAATAGAATCCTTAAAACGGTTAAACCGTCCCTATATGGTGGCGTTGCCCTTAGTCTTCCAAACCACTGAAGAATGGGAAGAAAGTGATTTAGGGTTACATCCGATCCAAGTGGCGCTGCAAATTGCTATTCCTGAACTCGATGGCGCTATTGAACCCATTATTATATCAGGACGGGATGGGGCAACTGGAAAAGCGATCGCACTGCAAGATAGAATTGAAGCGATCGCCCAAAGAGCTTTAAAATGGGCAAATCTACGGAAAAAACCCAAATTAGACAAAAAAGTTGCTATTACCGTTTTCAGTTTCCCCCCCGATAAAGGCAACGTCGGGACAGCCGCTTATTTGGATGTGTTCGGGTCTATTTATGAAGTGCTCAAAGCCTTAAAAGGCAATGGCTACGACGTTCAAGACGTGCCAGAGTCCGCCGAGAAACTGATGCAGGAAGTCATCCACGACGCCACCGCCCAATATCAAAGCCCAGAACTGAATATTGCCTATCGGATGTCCGTTACCGAATATGAACGGTTAACCCCCTATTATGACCGACTCAATGAAAATTGGGGGCCACCACCGGGAACCTTAAATACCGACGGCGAGAATTTATTAATTTTCGGGAAACAGTTCGGGAATGTGTTTATCGGCGTTCAACCTACCTTCGGCTATGAAGGCGACCCGATGCGGTTATTGTTCTCCCGGTCAGCCAGTCCCCATCACGGCTTTGCGGCCTACTATACCTATTTAGAACAAGTTTGGCAAGCCGACGCGGTGTTACACTTCGGCACGCACGGCTCCTTAGAATTCATGCCGGGTAAACAAATGGGGATGTCGGGAGAGTGCTACCCTGATAATTTAATTGGCAGTATTCCTAACCTGTATTACTACGCCGCCAATAACCCCAGCGAAGCCACCATCGCCAAACGTCGCAGTTATGCCGCGACCATTTCTTATTTAACTCCGGCAGCAGAAAACGCAGGGTTATATAAAGGACTGCAAGAACTCAACGAGTTAATTGCCTCTTATCAAACCCTAAAAGATAGCGGTCGGGGCGTGGCAATTGTTAACAGTATTATGGATAAGTGTCGCTTGGTGAATTTAGACCAAGATGTCACTTTACCCGAAAAAGACGCTTCTGAATTAACCGCAGAAGAACGAGATAATATAGTCGGACAAGTGTATCGGCGGTTAATGGAAATTGAGTCGCGGTTGTTACCCTGTGGGTTGCACGTCATTGGGAAACCCCCCACAGCCGAAGAAGCAATTTCAACCCTGGTGAATATCGCCAGTATTGATCGAGAAGAAGAAGGTCTTCTCAGTTTACCCCGAATTATTGCCAATAGCCTCAACCGCGATATTGAGGAACTCTACCGCAATAATAATTTAGGGGTATTAGCGGATGTGGAGTTATTACAAAAAATCACGGAAGCCACCCGCGCCGCTGTTACCGCCTTAGTCCACGAACAAACCGATGCAGAAGGACGGGTTTCCTTAGTCTCCAAACTCAACTTCTTCAATATGGGTAAAAAAGAACCCTGGGTTGAGTCCCTGTATCAGTCCGGTTTTACCAAAGTTGACCCCGAACCCATTAAACCGTTATTTGAGTATTTGGAATTCTGCTTACAACAGGTTTGCGCCGATAACGAGTTAGGTTCGTTGCTGCGCGCGTTAGAAGGGGAATACATCTTACCGGGGCCAGGAGGCGACCCCATCCGTAACCCCGATGTGTTACCGACGGGCAAAAATATGCACGCCCTCGATCCCCAGTCTATCCCCACCGCAGCAGCCGTCAAGTCCGCCCAAATCGTCGTAGAACGGCTGTTAGAACGGCAAAAGGTCGAAAATGGTGGAAATTACCCAGAAACCATCTCCGTCGTCCTCTGGGGAACCGATAACATCAAAACTTATGGGGAGTCCCTCGCCCAAGTGATGTGGATGGTGGGGGTTAAACCCGTACCCGATGCGTTAGGACGGGTGAATAAGTTGGAGTTACTGTCTTTAGAAGAGTTGGGACGTCCGCGTGTTGATGTGGTGATTAACTGTTCTGGGGTGTTCCGCGACTTATTTATTAACCAAATGGCGCTGTTAGATAAAGCCGTGAAAATGGCAGCAGAAGCAGATGAACCCTTAGAAATGAATTTTGTTCGCAAACACGCTTTAGAACAAGCGAAAGAATTAGGGGTTTCTGTCCGACAAGCGGCAACTCGGGTGTTTACAAATGCGTCGGGTTCCTATTCGTCTAACGTTAATTTAGCCGTTGAAAATAGCAGTTGGGAACAGGAATCTGAGTTACAGGAAATGTATTTGAAGCGCAAATCTTTTGCCTTTAATTCTGATAATCCAGGGACAATGGAACAAGATCGAAATATCTTCGAGTCGGCGTTAAAAACCGCAGATGTAACCTTCCAAAACTTAGATTCTTCAGAAATTAGTTTAACGGATGTTTCCCATTATTTCGATTCTGACCCAACCAAATTAATTTCCAGTTTACGCAAAGATGGCAAAAAACCTGCCTCTTATATTGCGGATACAACAACAGCAAATGCTCAAGTTCGGACGTTATCGGAAACGGTGCGTTTGGATGCACGGACTAAACTTCTAAACCCGAAATGGTATGAAGGAATGTTATCTCATGGGTATGAAGGGGTGCGGGAACTTTCTAAGCGCCTTGTTAATACAATGGGATGGAGTGCAACGGCGGGTGCGGTGGATAATTGGGTGTATGAGGATGTAAATACAACGTTTATTGAAGATGCAGAAATGCAGAAACGTTTGATGAACTTAAACCCTCATTCTTTCCGCAAGATTATTAGCACGTTGTTAGAAGTGAATGGTCGTGGCTATTGGGAAACCAGCGAAGAGAATTTAGATCGTCTGCGCGAGTTATACCAAGAAGTTGAAGACCGTATTGAAGGGATTGAATAAAATCCTTTAAACAATCCATAACCCCCTGTAGAGACGCGCCATGGCGCGTCTCTACGAGATCTAGGGAACACTACCGTGATCTGATATAAATATTAATTTAAGAGAGAGACGTGCCATGCCGCGTCTCTACGAGATCTAGGGAACACCACCGTGATCTGATATAAATATTAATTTAAGAGAGAGACGCGCCGTGGCTCGTCTCTACTAGGTTTAGGAAATATAGCCGTGATGTAGGGTAAGAATAAATGTAGGATGGACAACGATGACATTATATAAAAATAAATATCGGATTGAATCTACACGATTACCTCATCATAATTATGCTGCCAATGGCTGGTATTTTGTTACCATTTGCACAAAGGATAAACTGTGGTTTTTTGGTGATATCGTTTCCGGTAATATTCAATTTTCTGCTATTGGTGAAATTGCCAATAAATTTTGGTCAGACATTCCGAATCATTTTCAGGATATTTACCTAGATGCTTATATTATTATGCCTAATCATGTACATGGGATTCTTGTGATTGAGCGATCGCAGAACGAAGAACACGGAGAGACGCGCCATGGCACGTCTCTACAAGGGACGGATGAATCTAACAAATTTGCACCCTTAAAACCAGGTTCCTTACAAGCTATTATTAATGCTTATAAATCTTCTGTAACCCGTTGGTGTCGTAAAAATGGTTACGATAATTTTGCATGGCAACCTCGATTTTATGATCATATCATTCGAGATGAACAATCATTAGCTAAGATTCAGGAATATATTGTTAATAATCCTGCCAAATGGAATGAAGATCAAGATAATCCTGCTAATTTGTGGATGTGATAAAATATAAATAGATACTTTTGCTAGAGTTTACAAAATTTGGATTAACGAATACTGCTATAATAATAGCAGTATGCGATCGCTACTTAGTATTAACCGACGACTATAGAGGGTTTAACTTATGTTCGATCTGAATAAAATATTCGGAGCCGCCGATCTGGTATCAGATTTGGTCGGAGCCAAGGAACGCCAAGTCCGAAAAATTAAGTTTTTTCGCTACAAAGAAAGTAATCTCGGCATCGCGTTTTTTGACAGTCAAACCATTCACGGTGAATATTGGATTGAAAATATCCCAGTTCCTGCTGAATACGAACCGATTTTTGAGGCGAGTGGGTTGGAGATTGGAACTAAATATGATGTCGTTTTGCTAGGGTTGCAGCCGTTTTCTGCGGACAAAAAAGTGTTGAGAACTCCCGCCATTCAGAAACGTCTGTTATCGGTTATTTTTGAGGCTTTAAAACCCCACCAACCCCTCCAATGAACCGGATTTCTGGCTTAAGTTTTGCTATTTTCTGGTTCTCAGGCTCCCGCCTGGGAATACTATACTGAGGCTCTGCCTCTATTAACTCTTCTAAAAGATCGTTAACTCGCTTTTCTTGTTCCCAGGCTCCCGCCTGGGAATACCCTATTGAGGCTCTGCCTCTATTATTATATGGGTGGCAGAGCCACAGGAGAAGCATTTCTAGGTAGAACCTAGAAACAAGGAATCCCTATTCCCCTGGATAGAAACGTGGTATATCATATCTTTACTGAGGGGATATAATTTTTAATTAGGATATCATTTCAACCCATTGAAGGAAAAAATATGGAATCATCAGTTAAAAATTTACCTAAAATTGATGTTCGTGCTGCGGTTGGTTTAGCACAAAAATACTTTAATAATTTACAGGATATGATAGATTCTTCTATCCAAAGTTTAAGATTAGAAGAAGTTGAATTATCTGAGGATAAACAATTTTGGTTAATTACATTAGGGTTTGATTGTGTAAATTCTAATAATCCACTGCAAGAAGTTCCTCAATATGACAGAGAATATAAAATATTTAAAATTAATGCTGAAACCGGAGAAGTAGAATCCATGAAAATTCGAGAGTTTTGATAGATGAACTATTTAAAAAATATAAGCAAAAAAGGATTTTAATCGCTACTAATATTTTATTATTGTGCCTGAGTTCGAGAATAAATTGGCTCTCCTGTCACTAATAGTTTTTCTTCAGAAACTCGAAGTCCTTTAAAATTTTTCGGTAACTCAAAAGCTAAAATATATTGATATAATTTTTCCTGAAGTAATACTTCTATTTCTAAGCGGATTGGCACATCAGAGCGACCACGAGCAAAACCCTTGGGTTTAACTAAATCACGAACTCTATTCTTTCCTCGACCAATAGATTGAAAGATTTGTAATACATCAGAAATGGTTGATTTACCTACTCCATTTTTACCAATTAATAAAGCCGATGGCAGATCCTTTAAGCTCAGTTCAAAATTTTCTAAGCATCTAAAGTTATGGATATATAGCCTTTGGATCATTTTAAAATTACTCCACCGGATTTACGAAAGTTTTTATGCTATAGACGTGATCGCCCTTTCTCCATCATCCTACATTGATTAACAGATTGCACCCAAATATAGTTAAAATGGGGGCAGTATAGTGATCATTATTTCTTACCCTTTATTGATAAGCAGCAACGATGCAACCAACCGATCCAAGTAAATTTACAGATAAAGCCTGGGAAGCCGTTGTCAAGTCCCAGGATGTAGCGCGTCGTTTTCAAAATCAGAATTTAGAAGTCGAACACCTGATCACCGCCCTGCTTGAACAAAATGGACTCGCCACCAGTCTCCTGAGTCGGGCGGGAGTGGATACGGATATTTTAGGCCAACAGTTAGATGCCTTTACCAAACGTCAACCCAAAGTCGGACGTATTGAACATTTATATTTAGGACAAAGCCTCGATATCCTCTTAGATAAGGCGGAAGAAGCTCGTCAGGTGCTACAAGATAGTTTTATCTCCGTAGAACATTTAATCCTCGCCTTCTCCGAAGATGATCGCATTGGCCGTAAACTCTTAGCCGGAGAACAACCGACTACCCAACGCCCCGGACGTCCAGGGTATGACCGCCCCAGTCGTCCCCCTTCTATCCGTCCGAAACTGGAAGAAGCCATTAAAGCCATTCGGGGAAGTTCTAAAGTTGAAACCCAAAGCCCAGAAACCAGTTATGAAGCGTTAAAAAAATATGGTAAAGATTTAACGGAACTCGCCAAAGCCGGAAAACTTGATCCGGTTATTGGGCGAGATGAAGAAGTGCGTCGGGTGGTCAGTTGTTTATCTCGCAGAACGAAAAATAATCCGGTTTTAATTGGTGAACCAGGAGTGGGAAAAACCGCAATTGCAGAAGGTTTAGCTCAACGAATTGTGAATGGAGATGTGCCAGAATCGTTAAAAAATCGTCAGTTAATTTCCTTGGATATGGGAAGTTTAATTGCGGGAGCAAAATATCGAGGAGAATTTGAAGAAAGATTGCGATCGGTATTACGAGAAGTTACCCATTCCGAAGGACAAATTGTATTATTTATTGATGAATTACATACCGTTGTGGGTGCAGGTTCGGGAAGTGGTTCATCGGGAATGGATGCCAGTAATTTACTCAAACCGATGTTAGCACGGGGAGAATTGCGTTGTATTGGCGCTTCAACCGTTGATGAATATCGCAAACATATTGAAAAAGATCCAGCTTTAGAACGACGGTTTCAACAAGTTTATGTTGATCAACCTTCTCCTGAAGATACGATATCGATTTTAAGGGGATTAAAAGACCGTTATGAACGCCATCATGGAGTCAAAATTACCGATAGTGCGTTAGTGGCGGCGGCAATGTTATCGAGTCGATATATTAGCGATCGCTTTTTACCGGATAAAGCCATTGATGTTGTTGATGAAGCCGCAGCCCAATTAAAGATGGAAATTACCTCAAAACCTGTTGAATTAGAACAAATTGATCGGCGGGTGATGCAGTTAGAAATGGAAAAATTATCCATTGAAGGAGAAAATTTAAGTAATGGAGAAAGCAAGCGGAGAAATGATGGAGGAGTTGCTATTCGTTTAGACCGAATTAAAGAAGAAATTGAAACCTTAAAAACTAAACAAGAAAAACTGGCTTCCCAATGGCAAGGGGAAAAACAACTGTTAGATAGTATTAATAAACTGAAGGAAGAAGAAGAACAATTACGAGTTCAAATCGAACAAGCCGAACGAGCTTATGATCTCAACAAAGCCGCCCAATTAAAATATGGTCAATTAGAAATTTCACATCAAGAACGGGAAGCGAAAGAAGCGGAATTAGTCAAGTTACAATCTCAGGGATCTTCCATGTTGCGGGAGGAGGTCACAGAAGCCGATATCGCCGCGATTATTGCGAAATGGACGGGGATACCAGTTAACCGTTTATTGGAGTCAGAACGGCAAAAATTACTGCGCTTAGAGAGTCATTTACATCAACGGGTGATCGGACAACAGGAAGCGGTTTCAGCCGTTGCAGCCGCCATTCGACGGGCACGGGCGGGAATGAAAGATCCGGGGCGTCCCATTGGGTCTTTCCTGTTTATGGGGCCAACGGGGGTGGGAAAAACCGAGTTAGCTAAAGCGTTAGCGGAGTTTTTATTTGATAGTGAAGAGTCTATTGTTCGGATTGATATGTCCGAATACATGGAAAAACACGCCGTTTCCCGGTTAGTCGGGGCACCTCCGGGGTATGTGGGATATGACGAAGGCGGTCAACTGTCGGAAGCGGTGCGACGTCATCCCTATTCGGTGATTTTATTTGATGAAGTGGAAAAAGCCCATCCTGATGTGTTTAATATTTTATTACAGGTATTAGATGATGGCAGAATTACCGACTCCCAAGGAAGAACTATTGATTTTAGAAATACCGTAATTGTGATGACCAGTAATATCGGGGGTGAACATATTTTAGATGTGGCGGGAGATGAATCTCGTTATGAGGAAATGGTAAAGCGGGTAATGGGAGCATTGCGATCGCATTTTCGCCCCGAATTTTTAAATCGGGTGGATGATACAATTCTATTCCATTCGTTAAGTAAAGGGGAATTACGTCATATTGTTGCGATTCAAGTTAAGCGGATTCAACGGTTATTATCAGATCAAAAAATATCCATTGAATTATCGCCTGCGACCTTAAATTATTTAGCAGATATTGGTTATGACCCAGTGTATGGAGCTAGACCGTTAAAACGAGCCATTCAACGGGAATTAGAGAATCATATTGCTAATTTATTACTAGAGCAAGAATTCATCACAGGAGATACAATTTATGTGGATTGCGACCATGAAAAATTAGTTTTTAATCATCAACCTTTAACTCCTAAAAAGAAAGAAGAACCGTTAGTAATGAATGTTCAACCCATGCGGAAAAAAACACAATCTGATCCGTTAGAAATGGATGTTCAACCTGTGATTTTAAACACCTCTAAAAGTCCAGAGGGGGATGATATTATTACGGTTGAACCTGTGAAGGATGAGTAGTTTGAGGATTGGGGTTTACTGGTTAATTTTAACAAGGATTGATTAAGACAATCTAATGATGAGTATACTCCTGACTTTTCGGAGGCTTCTTTCCTATAAAGATTTCATCTTAGATTATAGGTTAGGTTGACTTGGAAAATTCAAGGCTTACGCAAAAAGGATAAGAAATTCGATTTTTGTGTAAGTCTTAAAATTGAAAGTAAATAAAAGCAGAATATTGTGAAGCAACAAACATCAACACAACAGCTACAGCTACCCCATACAACATAGCAAATATACTGTTAGGAAGTTTTTCTAATTTGTAGTTGAACCAGTGTTTATACGTTGCATAGTGAATAATAGTTAAACCGAGCAGAAGCCAAACTAAATTAAAGCTGAGGGTTTTGTTTCCCGATGATTGAAATAAAACAAATGAATTAAAAGTTACTAAAGCTGTTTTCAAATTAACAGAACGGAAGAAAATCCAGGCGACACAAACCCAATAAAATGTTAATAAAGGACTAATTATTTTAAGAATCTGATTTAGGGCATAAAATTGAAGCTTATAAGCTGACCATTCGCGGTGTATAACTAATGCAATTCCATGTAAAGTACCCCAAATCACAAAATTCCAACCAGCACCATGCCATAATCCTCCTAATACCATAGTTGCCATTAAATTTCGGTAAGTTGTTAATTTTCCACCTCGATTTCCACCTAATGGAATATAAAGATAGTCTCGTAACCAAGTTGATAAACTAATATGCCAACGTCGCCAAAAATCACTCATATTTGAAGCGAAGTAAGGAAAATTAAAGTTGATACAAAGTTCATAACCCAGTAATTTAGCTGTAGCAATTGCCATGTCTGTATAACCTGAAAAATCACAATAAATTTGCACTGTATATAACAACACACCTAGCCAGGCACTAAAGGCTGTATAGGTTTCTGGAGCATCAAAAAATTGATCTACAATGGGTGAAATGCGATCAGAAATACAAGCTTTTTTAATAAATCCAATTAAAAATAGAATAAAACAATTTTTAAAAGGGATCTGTTCAAATTTTCGAGATGTCTCTAACTGAGGTAAAAAGCTACTCGCTCTGACAATTGGCCCAGCCACTAATTGCGGAAAGAAACTTACAAACAAAGCAAAATCTAAAATATTGTTGACCGCTTTTAGTTTTCCCTGATAGACATCAATAGAATAACTCAGGCTTTGAAAGGTATAAAAGCTGATTCCAACAGGAAGAATCAAGTGAAGCGTTGGAAAATCAAGAGGTAGTCCTAAAAAGTTAAAAAATTGAGAAGCTGAAACCGTAAAAAAATTAAAATACTTAAATAACCCTAAAATTCCTAAATTTGTGATTAAGCTAAAAATTAACCATTTTTTTTTAAAGGAATTATCTTGTGTTTTTGATAGATAAATACCTACCCAATAATCAATAAAGGTAGAAATCAAAATTAATGATAAAAATCGCCAATTCCACGCTCCATAGAAAATGTAACTGCAAAGCAGTAAAAATATTTTTCGATGTTGATTTTTCTTTAAAGTCCAATAAGTTGTAAAAATAATAATGAAGAAGATAATAAACCGAAATTCTGTAAATAACATAGTTTGTATATTTTATGGTTTAATCTTTTTTTAATTGAGAATTGAGATAGGTAGCAAATTGCTCAGCTAGAATTGTAGTAAATTTGTGCGCTCCTGCTTGATTGAGGTGATCGCTATCAAATCGATTCTTAGGCTCATAGAGTTCAGGATATTTTATTGGATTATTAAAAGAAATTAATGGAGGAATTTGTCCTTGTTTGGAAGCGATAATAAATTTATCTTGGTTAGATAAAATTGGACTAATAATTAAAATAGGCTGTGCATCAATTTTTACAATCAGTTGAGTTATATCTTCTATCGTTCTAATCTCAAGAGTGTTAAGGGAAGATCCATTATTACTTTTTTTCTCATTTTCAATGAATTTTAAAACATTGTTTTGATACGATTTTAGATGAGATAAATAATCTTGATTTCGCTTCACAAAATGAGTATATTTTTTATCCTCATCATCTAAAGCTAAATATCCATCTTCCTGTGGGGAACTATAATCTCGTTGATCTGTTTCTCGGATTAAATAAGGGTTTTGATCAGTTTGGCTGAGGATAAAACTTCGGATCATGGGATCAGCTTTACTGATATTAAATAGATTATGAATTAAAGGAATCGTGTGTTCTTGGATGAGCAGAAGCTTTGTTCTCACGGAAAAATCAGCTTTGAAAATGAATCGATATATCCATAAAGTATGTTTGAGTGTATGCCAATAGATGACTCGATTTGTTTTCAAATTTTCATCGGCAATATTGAGATTAAAATCAGGAATCTCTATAAAAACCCATTTAATATTCATGGGTTTAGTTTCTAAAATTTGTTGAATAAAAAAATAGGTTTCTGCAAAATTCATGCCGGAAACTCCTAAATTATAGGATTTAATATTATACCCTTTAGATGCCATTTGCCGATCAAAAACACGAGGAATAATATGACGATAAATTCGGCTTGAGCCAAAAAAAAGCGTATTGTAGTCGTTTTTATGTTCTTCAAATTTCCTAAATTTTTCGCTGATGATTGGGATTTCAGGTGCAGGTGCGATTTGATAGAGCAATACAGACGTCAAGAGGAAGGATATAAAACCAATTAATAATAATCTCACGAAATTCAATTTTTTCCAACGATGAACAAGGTACTTAAACTTGTGACGGACACTCAGTAACATAAATCTTAAATCTTCAATACAAGTTGAGCTATAATCAAGTAATGTAGGTTTAAAAAGAAGATTGTCTTCTGTAGGATCAATACTACCTCATACGACTACAAAACCCACAAAAGTTATAAAAGTTATTATTCCAAACTAGGGGTACTTGCTTCCTATACAAAAGCTCTGGAGTTTAGAAATGGCAAAGATTTTCGGAGAGTGACAGCTATGGGGATAAGTCGCTCGACTTGATTAAACCTAAAATGCTGAACAGCTTACTCTGCATGCTTTTTAGCTATTCAATCTGTTTCTTTTCTTATTCTACTTATCGGGGAGTCACCGCTATAGCAACAAAAGATATATTGTCCTTAAATTTGACCCCAATTTACTACACAATATCGTTGATACTCTGTCTTGTCATTATAGAAACAAATAACCCTTGGTGGATCATTGTAGGAAATTTCCTGAAATTAAACGGAAATGGCTTGATTTAAACCGTAAAGAATAAAGTTGTGTGGAAAGGAAGTTTTCTTTTATCTTTTTAACCTTTTTTTAAGACAGGGAATAGAGATTTAAAAAAGAAAATCTCATCAAAAAGTGAGGGGATAAAACCATGTTAAATATTATTTTAACGGCTCTGTTTAAATTGGGATTAATTGTTTTAGTTATTGGTGCGATCGCATATTTTTGTGCTTGTTTATTCCTGTTTTTTCGACAAACTCGATTTATTTTTTTCCCCTCTCGTCTTATTTCCATCACCCCGGATGATGTGGGTTTAACGTATGAAAATATTGAGTTAAAAATTCCTATCCCTTCTGGAAAAGTAGAAATAGTGCATTGCTGGTGGGTTCCTAGTAAATTTAATTCAGAAAAAGTGATTATTGATTTACATGGAAACCGTAATAATATTGGAGCAAATGTGGGTTATGCTAAACAATTTAACCAAATGGGATTATCAGTTTTATTAGTAGAATATCGAGGCTATGGACGCAGTACAGATCGCTTTCCCTCGGAAAAAACGGTTTATGAGGATGTAGAAGTGGCTTGGAATTATTTAGTAAATGAACGTCAATTTAATCCTCACAATATTTATGTTTTTGGTCATTCTTTAGGAGGAGCGATCGCGATTAATTTAGCCTCCAACCATCCAGAAATAGCTGGATTAATTATTGAAAGCTCTTTTACTAATATTCGGCAAATGGTTAATTATAAAAAGAAATATTGGATGTTTCCAATTAATTTAATTTTAACTCAACGATTTGATTCTCTGGCTAAAGTTCCAATTTTAAAAATGCCGATATTATTTACTCATGGAACAGAAGATGAGTTAATTCCTCAGTCTATGACTGAAGCTTTATTTACCGCAGCAATAGAACCCAAACAACTGTTAATTGTTTCCGGTGCAGGCCATAATAATGTTAGACAGGTGGGAGGGGAACAATATTGGCAAACCGTCGAACAATTTCTGACTTGATATAGTAGGGAGTAGGGAACAGGGAACAGGTAATAGATAGGTAATAGAAAGAGTTTACCATCCTTAGTCCTAGGGTGGATAAATAACCAGTCTTAATACAGGTAAGGGCGACTCATTTGTCGCCCCTACAAATAATATTATTGAATTAGAAAATAGGATAAAACCCGATTAATTGGGATTAGCTATTTTCCTCAACCTTTAATTCCTGATAATGGGGAAGAGGTTGTTTGAGCGTCGTTCTGAGAAAGTTCGGGAGCCAGTTGGTGATTGAGAGCCGCAATTAGCTGACGTTTCACTTTTATTGCCCACAAATCAAAATCGAAACTTTCACTGGTCGGAATATCCGATGCGGAAGTTTCGCGCACACGTTCTTTACTCAAAGTCATGGTTTTTCGCCTCCTGTTTCAACTCGCAGTGAAAACAGGCGCGTTCCTTCGGGAGAACTCCCTACTTCCGTCTTCTAGTAGTCTTTTTGATATTCGAGGATTAGAAGACTACCAAAAGATGAACGATTTCACTACTCTCTTTGATTTTAGCGCCAAAACGGGTTAATATCAAATTAGCTTATGCTAGTTTTACATAATTCTTATACGTTTTTTGATCGGTTTTTTTTCTTAACCCCTATCTTGACCATTACATCTGTCCTGTGACCGATCTTCTGGTTCAAAACCGAATAAATTGGTTATAATTAGGAAGACCGGCTTTGCTAATAGACAAACCCAAGAATAACACGGCTCCGAAGCCTAGAAAAGTCTCAGATTCAGATTTCATCAATCATCACGTTAATTCGGGTCTAAGCTATAAGTTTGAACTTTCCTGATTGTTTAAATTTTTATTAATTTTTTAGGTTTTCTCCTGACAAATGCACCCTTCCTGCAACTGGATTCAGGAAGAGTGCATTTTTTTCTGTCGGAGGGGCGATACCTATCTTCAAAACCTACAGTTTACCGCAGTGCTTCTTCATTCAATTGACCGGGACGCACTGAAATTTGTTCGGTTTTTTGTCCGCGATGGAGGGTGATTTTTAGGGGCTGACCAATTTTGCTTTTTTCGACTAAACGTTGTAATTGGTCAGCACTGGTAATGGCTTGTCCATCAATTTCTGTAATCACATCCCCCCGACGTAAACCCACATTGGCTGCTGGACTATTGGGCATAATTTGTACGACTAATACCCCATTCACTTCAGGAATTAACATTAAAGAATTAGGGTCTTGATTGAGTTGTTTTGCCATATCCGCCGTTAAGGTTGCCATGCGAATGCCAATATAGGGATGGGCGATTTTTTCCCCTCGCACTAACGCAGCTTGAATGCTTTTTGCAGCATCAATGGGAATGGCAAATCCAATACCTTGACCATCGGCGCGAATAGCGGTATTAATTCCAATCACTTCCCCTCTATCATTTAATAACGGCCCTCCAGAATTCCCTGGATTAATTGCCGCATCAGTTTGAATAAAATCTAATCGTTTATCAGGAATTCCCACTTGAGAACTGGGACGATTTAAGGTACTGACAATTCCCAAAGTTACGGTATTATCTAATCCTAATGGATTTCCTAATGCGATCGCCCAATCTCCCACTTGAACTTCACTGGAATTCCCCAAGGGAGCAACGGGTAAATTATTCCCATTAATTTTAATAACGGCTAAATCAGACGGGTCATCACTGCCTCGAACTTCCCCTTGAAATTGACGACCATCTTTGAGGGTAACGGTGACTTTATCGGCTCCTTTGATCACATGGGAATTGGTTAAAATAATCCCACTACTATCGACAATAAACCCCGAACCTTGTCCCCGTTGTTGATATTCTTGGGGCGTTTGAGGCATTCCTTCCCCAAAGAAACGCCGGAAAAAAGGATCATCAAAAAAAGGATCTGGAATATTAGCAGAAACAGTCCGTTCTGTATCAATTCTAACCACGGCTGGCCCGACTCGATTCACCGCAGCCGCAACAAAATTTCTGGCAGAATTCGGGTTAGGAACGACAGCTACAGGTTGGGGTTGAGTCGGGGTTGGTATGGGGTCAGCTTGGGCAGAAGTTCCTAAAAAATTGGGAAAAAATTGTAAGCTGGTTAAGGTTAAGACGACGCTGAAAACAGCAACCAAAACATAACGGCTCATCTGATAAAAGGTTTTATTTTGGAGTTGGGATTTTCCCATAAATTCATCCTCCACGATCTCAATTGAAGGTTTAGACTGGGACTCTGATTCATTTGGATTCAATGTTATTATCCTCAAATTTAGGATTGTAATTTAGATCAAGAAAAGCGGAAATATTTCCATAAATCCGCTTTCCTGTTTTTTTATTATAGTCGAATCTCGTTTAAATTTCGACTGAGATTACCGACTTTTTTGTTTGTCCTTGATTCCAGCCAAACCTTAAACAATTACTAATCCTTGAATTCCCCCTTAATTTAAGGTTACCTTAACGACTTTGTTCTTCTCTTCTTCTGCTTTCGGTAAGGTTAAGCTGAGAATTCCATCTTGATAGTCGGCTTTAACTTGGGTGTTTTGAATCCGAGTCGGAAGTGGAATCACACGGTGGAATTTTCCATAATGGAATTCACTTCGAGTTACCCCTTTTTCTTCCGTTTGGATTTGTGATTTTCGTTCTCCGGTAATCGCCACTGCATCAGCACTGACTTGGATGTCTAAATCTTTGGAATCTATCCCCGGAACTTCCAGTTTCAGGATAACCGCATCGGGTGTTTCATGGAGTTCCGCCGGAGGAAAGATGGACATCCCCATTTTTTCGGTGGGCAAAGCTAAACTATCAAACAAACGATTCATTTCTCGTTGTAGAGAATCAATTTCTTGGAACGGTTGCCAACGGACTAACGGCATAATCGTTACCTCCATTAACGCTTTTATTTGATACACTATTTATATAGGCTTGATTGCAGCCTTTTGATTCTAAGATAATGAATTCGGCCGCCGGGATAATTCGGTTTTAACGAATCGAAAACGGGAAATAGCCGTACTCACGATAAAATTCAGCAAGTATTGGCAACTTTAAGCAAATATCGTCTCGGTTAACCGAACGATAGGATTGCAAACATTGTCAAGTCCAACTGAGAACTGATCGTTGGGACTGAAAGAGATGAAGGAAGAGGAGTGTTTGATTTTTCCTTCACCTCAAACGGGTGATGAGTCATGAAGTTGGAACAGTTAAGATTAGAAGCCTAAGACGGGTATCAGCATCAGGTCGGACGCCGTAGCGAATGTCCTTTCTGTATGGTCTTGGGTATCCAATCGATGAAATTTGGAGTCCCTGTCCTTTATGGATGAGTACCCTCTTTGGGTTTTAATGCTCCCAAACGTTAGAACTTGTTTTAAATTTTATAAAGATTATTATAATTGTGGGTCTATCAATGACGACTACTCTGCCCAATAATGAGGGCGTCCTCCCGCAGCAAACTGAACTCGCCTCTGTCTCTGTTTCTGACCGCCTAACCAGCCTCTTAAACCGTTTACAGCCCCCCCCGCAATTTTTAATTTTAATGTTTGCCCTCTTAATTGGCGGGGGAACGGGATTAGTTATGGTCATGTTCCATAAATTAGTGGAACTATTTCAACGGTTAACCCTAGAAGATTTTATGGGGTTAATGGTGCCCTTTGGTTTATGGACAATCGCTTTAATTCCACCTCTTGGCGGCTTAATTGTGGGGTTAATTCGCTGTCGTTATCAAGAATTTTTTGGCGAGGGCATTTCTTCCTTAATTAATACCCAAAGAATCCAAATTATTTCCCCCTTAAGACCTTTTATTAAACTATTAGCTGCGGCGATTTCGTTAGGTTCAGGAGCTTCCTTGGGGCCGGAAGGGCCGAGTGTAGAAGTAGGGGCGAATTTAGGGGCAATTTTAGGGCAAATTTTTCAAGTTTCAAAAGAACGTTATCGGTTATTATTAGGAGCCGGAGCCGCCGCCGGATTAGCTGCGGGATTTAATGCACCGATTGCGGGAGTTTTCTTTGCCTTAGAAGTGATTTTAGGCACAAGTTTTGCGGCTTCAGGTGTCGGTTTAGTATTATTAGCTTCTGTGGTTTCTTCGGTGGTTGCTCGGATTGTTTTGGGTGATCATCCAGCCTTTTCTCCTCCCCTTTATGAAGTCCGAAGCAATTGGGAATTATTACTTTATTTAGGATTAGGGTGTTTAGCTAGTTTTGTTTCCTTAGCTTATACCCAAGCGATTAAATTTGCTCAACGTTGTTTTCGAGGCGAAATTCCAGCTTTCCTATTTTTAACTAAAATTCCTCGCACCTTTCATCCGATGTTAGGGGGATTATTTGTCGGGATGATTGCGATTCAATTTCCCCATATTCTAGGGCCTGGTTATGGAACCATTCAAGCTTTATTAGAGGAAGGGCAATTTTCTTTAGATTTATTAATGATTTTATTAATTCTTAAAATCATTGCCACTTCTGTCAGTTTAGGGAGTGGATTAGTCGGGGGAATTTTTGCGCCAGCGATGTTTATTGGAGCAACATTAGGCGCGACTTATGGGCAAGCCTTAGCGGGTTTATTACACCCTTTTTTACCCGATATTGCACCCCCAGCAGCTTATGCAATGGTGGGAATGGCGGCGGTATTAGCGGCAAGTGTGCGAGCGCCATTAACGGCGATTTTATTGTTATTTGAAATGACGCAAAATTATTTAATTATTTTACCGTTAATGGTGGCGGTGGGCGTGAGTGTTTTAATTGTCGATGTGGTGCAATCTAATCAATCAGATTCAGGATTAAATTTACAACAAATGGGGGTTTATTTAGAACGTCCCAATGAGTTAGAAGTCTTACAAACGATTCGGATTTCTGAAGTGATGGGTCAATCTTATTTAACTCTTCCTTGTTCAATGCCTATTTTAGAGGCAGGTTCAGTGATGGTACATCTTAATTGTCATACGGCTTTAATCTTAGATGAAACCTCTCAATTAGCTGGATTAGTAACGGTTACGGATATTCGTCGCTCAATTTTTCAAGCGACAAATCAGGAGGAATCTTTAGCATTAGGACAGCAAAAATTAAAGGCTGTTTGTACAACCGAAATCCTTTGCGCCTATGAAGATGAACCTGTAAAAGCGGCTTTAGAACGCATGGCTGCGCGGGATTTACCCCAGTTACCTGTTGTGACTCGTGAACAGCCCCGTCAAGTTGTTGGCATTATTGAAAAAGAACAAATTGCGTTAGCTTGTAATATTGCGGTTACTAAAGACGCCTTGCAACCGTATTTACCCAATCTGTAGTCACCGCTTTAGGTTCCAAATAGAACTGGTAAAATTGAGGACTCTTTTTGACTTGATGGGGCTTTTTCACGAATACTACCCCATCTTTTTTTACCGCAATTTGGCTCCATTTCCTCTAGCCAGGGTTTTTGACGGGGTTGTGACCGGGTAAGGCCCACAGCCCCTCTCAACAGTCAGTGTTGAGTATAACGGCTTACTTGCGTAGAAGTTGTTTGATTGTACTCATGAGTTCTTGGGGATGGAAGGGTTTTGAGATATAAGCATCAGCCCCCTGTTTAATTCCCCAATAGCGATCAAATTCCTCGCTTTTACTCGAACACATTACTACAGGGACATTCTGGGTTTTGGGGTGTTTTTTAATATGGCGGCAAAGTTCATAGCCATTCATATTCGGCATGACAATATCTAACACCACCAAATCCAGATGCTTGACTTGTTCAATTTTTTCTAAGGCTTCCATCCCATCTCCCGCTGAGATTACCTCCACGCCACTTTTACGCAACATATCTGCAATCATCTCTCGGAGGGAGATGCTATCATCGACAATCATGACTGTAGTCATATCCTTTATACTTTCAGCTTTTGAAATTTAAGTTCAACTCAGACTGCGTAGGCTACACCAAGGTTAGTGACCAATTGTTACCTCAAATCTACCCATTTTCGAGAGTTTCTTTGCATTTTTTTATATTTTGTGAATTTGATAGTATCTATACTCCCATTTTATAGGCTCCCATCGCTTAAAGCAGTAGGCATTCTAGCTGCCGCCATGATTAAGCGAACTAACTGAGGGAATTAGGGGTCGATGAGGGCTTTACAACCCTCACCTCCCATTCAGAACCGTGCTTGCGACTTTCACCGCACACGGCTCCTAGTCTAGTTGACTGTTATCATCAGAACATCCGGTTTATGATTGAGTTGTAAGACCCATCAGTAGCCGTTTTAATATCGTGACAATGGCGATGTAGTAATTGTAGGTTCTTATATTCGTTTTTCCCGCCTAAAATTGTGGGATGAATATGATCGATTTCTACAATATCTTCTGGAGTAAAATATTGTTCACAGAAGTTACATTTGCCTTTTTGCTTTTTGAGCAAAGTTGTTACTCTTTTAGGTACATCAAAGGATGTACCTTTTCTTGTACTCCAATATGTCCAGTTTCCGTCATAAGGTGATGCGTCAGGTCTTACAGTTACATGACGGGTGATAGGTGTTTCTGCATGGGTAAGTAATCTAAAGCCATCTTTGGTTTCAAAACTCCATGCACTATTACCGTTTTTTCTGAAGTAATTTTTCAGTTTCTTGTAACTGGCTTTACCGCATCTACTGACTGTCCATGCTCTTAATCTTTGCCATGTTATATGGTCTAAAGAGGAGAATGTTTCTTTGGAAACAACTTTGGAATGGTAGTTACACCATCCTCTAATGACCAGATTTAGGTGTTTGATTAATGCGTATTGAGGTGCAGTTTTGTGGGTTTTAATCACTTCTTTCACTTTATCCGCGTGAGCTTTAATTGCCTTCTTGCTAGGTTTTATTAGGGTTTTGAATCCTAATACTTTTGAGTTGTATCCTCCAGTTTTCCTAGCATGGTGTTTACCAACTGGATATTGTCGGAAATTCCAACCTAGAAAGTCGAATCCTGGTTTTACCTTTTCGTCTTTTGCTTCGATTTCTCTCAGTGTATGACATATACGAGTTTTAGCTGGTTTCAGTTCTAACCCGATGGGTTTTAGCCATTCTTCGATGACAATTTGGCACTGTTGAATAATTTCAAGTTGTGGGCTTATCACAACGAAATCATCGGCATATCTGATGACTGTTGCTTGAGAGCGTCCTTTCTTTTTAGGGGATATTTGCTCTACAAGTTTTATCATTCCATCCAATGCGATGTTAGCGAGTAGAGGACTGATGACACCACCTTGCGGTGTGCCTGCCTCTGTTGCTTCAAATATGTCGTTATCCATCACTCCAGCTTTTAACCATTGTTTGATTTGAGCTTTTATTGTTGATGGACAATCAATTTTGGACAGTAGGTATTCATGATTAATCTGGTCAAAACACTTTGAGATGTCAGCATCGAGAATATAGTATTCTCCTTTGTGGATGCTTTGGAAGATTCGTGACATGGCATCATGGGCTGACCGTCCGGGTCTAAACCCGTAGCTTTCACCCTCAAATCTGGCTTCCCATTGAGGTTCTAGTGCCAATTTAACCAAGGCTTGCCTTACTCTATCGTTTATAGTTGGTATACCTAGTGGGCGTTTTTCCCCGTTGGGTTTGGGTATCCATTTCCTTCGGAGTGGTTTTGCTTTTTGGTATTTACTCAGATTTTGGGCAAGTTCTAACCGTTGTTTGGGTGTGATTGATTTTATTCCATCTACCCCGGCTGTTTTCTTCCCTTGATTATCCTGAGTTACCTTTCTAATCGCTATAAGTTTGGCATAATATGACTTGACTAGAAGTTTCTGAAGCTTTCGAGCTTTTGCATTCTGTCCCGATAATGATGCCTGGTAAATTCTCTTTTGCAGCTTAAATACTACCCGTTGGACTTTCGCCCAATTGATAGTATTCCATGCAGCCGTAGTCTTGGTTATACTCGTTTTCACCGTTTTTACTGCTAATTGAAACCTTACCTAACAACTAAACCGGAATCTATCAGCGTATCCTAAACATTACATTTAGGCTTTGGCTTCTGAGTTCCATCTTTCGCCCTCACAACATTTGCCTTAGATTTGTGGCTGCCTAACAGTGTTCGACCTCTGTAGGAGTAGATGAGGGGTTTTAACGTTCCTTGAAAATGGGATTATTGCCTTTAGAATCATCCTTTCCGCCGGGGTATTTTGGGAGTCTGGATAAGTGTTATATGCAAAACCTTACCTTTTATAGAAAGACAATTGAGCTTTCTATCTTTTCCCCTTGTTCTTTTGAACGTAACGTAATCAAGTCACTTTCGCTGCTTAATATTGACGACGGTTCAAGCCAGATGTTCACTTTCGTTATTCTTGGGCAATTGGCTAGAGAAATTCTTAGATATCTGACTTATATCCGATTTCCCGTTATTCCCAGCTTCAACACTTTGATAATCAGTCTTGTGCTGTGGGAATTGCTGAATCTCTTTGGTTTGGCTACCGTACTTTTAGGTTTGGTAATCCGTACCATTGACTCCGAGATTGACCTTCCTTTAAGGTCACATTTTCAAAGTTAAGATAGGCTTAATTGGATTTATTGTTGGATTGGTATCCTTTAACCAATTGTCTGAACCTATCTCCCTGTTTACGTTTTGGGTGTTATCCCTAGACTTTGACAGGAACGTCTCGCACACATATTTATATTCTAGCGGGTTGCTGCGCTTAAAACATCCCCTGATTACGAGTTGGGTTCTTGAGATGGGTGGTGTCGGGGTCGTCATTGAGTTAAAAACGATCACGTCTCTGTCTGAAGGAATCATGAAACAGCAAAGAGAAATTGAGCTTGAAGTGTCACAATAGTAAACTGTTGATTTTTTGAGTTTGGGAGTTTTTCTGAATGGCGCGTTTAGCTTTATTGAGTGTATCTGACAAACGCGGACTGATTGAGTTTGCCAAAAGTCTGGTTGAAGAATTAGGATTTGATTTAATTAGTAGTGGCGGTACAGCAATGGCTTTAAAAGAAGCGGGACTTCCCGTTACAAAAGTCTCCGATTATACGGGATTTCCTGAAATTTTAGGGGGACGAGTAAAAACCCTCCATCCCCGTATTCATGGGGGAATTTTAGCACGGCGAGATGTGCCTCAAGATGTGACTGAATTAGAAACCCATGAGATTCGTCCCATTGATTTAGTCGTCGTCAATCTTTATCCCTTTGAACAAACCATTGCTAAACCCGATGTAACTTTAGCAGAAGCCATTGAAAATATTGATATTGGTGGCCCCACTTTATTGCGAGCATCCGCTAAAAATTATGCCCATTTAACGGTATTATGTAACCCTGAACAATATGGAAGTTATTTAGAAGAATTTCAGACAAAAAATGGAGAAATTTCTTTTGAATTTCGTCAACATTGCGCTTTAAAAGCCTTTCAACATACAGGAGCTTATGATCGAGCGATCGCGGCTTATTTAGAACAACAAGAACTTAGCGAAGATTCCCCTTTACCCCAAAATTTTGTGTTAGCCGGAACTCAAATTCAATCCTTACGGTATGGTGAAAATCCCCATCAAGCAGCAGCTTGGTATCAAACCGGAACTCAACCGACGGGTTGGACATCGGGTCAAATTTTGCAAGGTAAACCGTTAAGTTATAATAATTTAGTGGATTTAGAAGCAGCCAGACGAATTATTTGTGAGTTTCCTGATCAACCAGCAGCCGCGATTTTAAAACATACCAATCCCTGTGGAGTTGCCATTGCAGATACGTTAGTTACAGCCTATGAAAAAGCCTTTAATGCAGATTCAATTTCAGCCTTTGGGGGAATTGTTGCCTTAAATCAGAACATTGATTCACAGACCGCAAAGGCATTAAGCAAAACCTTTTTAGAATGTATTTTTGCTCCGGGTTGTGATGAGGAAGCGGCTCAAATTCTCAAGAAAAAATCAAACCTGCGCGTGTTAATTTTACCCGATTCTACTCAAAGGCCAAAGGAAATTATTAAACAGATTGCAGGAGGATTTTTAGTTCAAAGTGCCGATGATGTCGTGGAACAATCAACGGACTGGAAAGTGGTAACAGAAAAGCAACCCACCCCTGAAGAATTGGCAGAATTAATGTTTGCTTGGAAAGTAGTTAAACACGTTAAATCGAATGCCATTGTTGTCACTAAAAATCAAACAACCTTGGGAGTTGGAGCCGGACAAATGAACCGTGTTGGCTCCGTTGAAATTGCGCTTAAACAAGCGGGAGAAAATGCTCAGGGAGCCGTTTTAGGAAGTGATGCCTTTTTCCCCTTTGATGATTCCGTTCGCACCGCAGCCGCAGCAGGAATTACAGCCATTGTACAACCGGGTGGGAGTCTGCGAGATCAAGATTCAATTAATGCCGCAAATGAATTAGGATTAGTGATGGTATTCACAGGAATTCGTCATTTTGTTCATTAAGCCAGAATCACTTTGAAATAAATTTCAGGTTTAAGGGCGGGGAGACCCATTGGTGTCAACTTAAATAATTAATGCCCTGAACTGAAGTTCGGGCTAAAAGCGATCGGCATCTAAAGATGACTAAACTCTGGTCTTTCTTAACCCGTTTTAACGGGTTTGAGCTTTTAGCCTGAAATTTATTTCAAGGCTTTTGGCGCTTCTTACTGTTCCCTGTTCCCTAAAGCGTAGCACCATAGTTTCAATATTAAACCTTGATTTATTAATAACAATAAAATGAAAGTTTCATCCGTTGCGATCGCATTAGGAAGTAATTTAGGAAACTCTAAAAAAAATGTTGAAGTTGCATTAGCTATCCTCAATAATCATCCTGATATTCAAGTCAAATCCTGTTCAAGTTGGTATCAAACCGCCCCGATTGGGCCACCGCAGCCGGATTATATTAATGGTTGTGCTATTCTGGAAGTTCAACTCAAACCGGAGCATCTCTTAGAAACCCTATTAACCGTTGAAAACCAACTCGGACGCATCCGTCGGGAACGTTGGGGGCCAAGAACCCTTGACCTAGATTTACTTTTGTTTGATGATTTAATCTGGGAAACCCCAGTGTTAGAAATTCCCCATCCTCGTATGAGAGAACGAGCATTTGTCTTAGTTCCTCTAGCGGAAATAGCACCGAATTGGGTTGATCCTGTCACCGGAAAAACCATCATTCAACTGTTAGAAACCGTTGATTGTTCGGACGTTAAAAAACTTTGATTATCCTGTTTTATACCTGCTTGAAAATCATGACAAAACCCGGATCTGAACCGCCAACTATTTTAGAAAATCGTCTGTTTTATCGAGGACGAAAATTTAATTTTGATGTTAATCATTTACGCCTTCCCAATGGGGTAGAAGGAAATTGGGAATGTATTCGTCATCCGGGTGGAGCGTTAGTGATTCCTGTCACATCTGAAGGAAAATTAGTCTTAGTTAAACAATATCGATTTGCAGTAGAAGGACGCACTTTAGAATTCCCCGCAGGAACCGTTGAACCGGATGAAGATCCGGCTGAAACTGTTAAACGAGAAATCGAAGAAGAAACCGGATATCGTGCTCATCGCTGGCAAAAATTAGGACAATTTATATTAGCACCGGGTTATTCCGATGAAATTATTTATGTGTTTTTAGCCCAAGATTTAGAGCAGTTAGAAACGCCCCCAGAACAAGATGATGATGAAGATATTGATACGCTATTAATGACACCTGAAGAACTGGAAAAAGCAATTTTAGACGGTGAACCTGTGGATGCTAAAACCATTTCTAGTTTTCTCTTAGCTAAACCCCATCTCAAAAATTAATCTTAAATCTGAATAATATAGATAGATTTCGGTTAAAATAGAATCAGTTTCTATACCGAAATCTAATTCTATGTCGGAAGATTTAATTTTATTTTGGCATCGCCGAGATCTGAGAATACAGGATAATTTAGGCTTAATAAAGGCTTGTGAATCCAGTTCTAAAGTGATTGGTTTATTCTGTTTAGATCCTAATCTTTTAAAGCGGGATGATATTGCTCCGGTTCGAGTCACTTACATGATCGGCTGTTTGCAATTTCTCCAAGAAGAATATAAAAAACTGGGTAGTCAATTATTAATTTTACAGGGAGAACCTCAAGAAATTATTCCGAAATTAGCCAGAGAATTAAAGGCTAAAGCGGTTTATTTTAATTTAGATATTGAACCCTTTGCTAGAAACCGCGATCGCAGCGTTTCAGAAGCTTTAAAGTCTATTGGAATTAGAACAGAAACAACTTGGGATCAGTTACTTCATGCTCCTAATCAAATTTTAACCCAATCCCAAGAACCTTATAAAGTTTATACTCCCTTTTGGAGAAATTGGAATCTTAAACCTAAAGCAAAACCGCAACCCCTATTCTCTAAACCGTTAATTGGTTTAACGGAAACTGAACAAGAATTAGCCAAAAATATCGGGGTTATTCCTGTACCTTCTGCCCAAGAATTAGGCTTTATTTGGGATAATTTTTTAATTTTAGAACCTGGAGAAATCGCTGCTCAAGAACGTTTAGAGGAATTTTGTGATCGCGCTCTTTATGAATATGATGAACAGCGAAATTTTCCGGCTATTGATGGCACGTCTCAACTGAGTGCGGCGTTAAAATTTGGGGTAATTAGTATTAGAAGTATTTGGCAAAAAACGATAGAAGCGATGGAAAATTGTCGCAGTGATGAAACCCGAAATCAGATTCAATCTTGGCAACAGGAACTGGCTTGGCGGGAATTTTATCAACACGCTTTATATCATTTTCCTGAATTAGAATTAGGCTCCTATCGAGAACCTTTTAAAAGCTTTCCTTGGCATAATAATGAACAGTATTTTCAAGCGTGGTGTGAGGGAAAAACGGGATATCCCATTGTTGATGCTGCAATGCGACAACTTCAGGAAATTGGCTGGATGCACAACCGTTGTCGAATGATCGTTGCTAGTTTTTTAACCAAGGATTTAATTATTAATTGGCAATGGGGAGAAAAATATTTTATGCAAACCTTAATTGATGGGGATTTAGCGTCTAATAATGGTGGATGGCAATGGAGTGCTTCGAGTGGAATGGATCCAAAACCGTTAAGGATTTTTAACCCGGCTAGTCAAGCCCAAAAATTCGATTCTGAAGCGGAATATATTCGTCAATGGTTGCCCGAATTAAGATCTTTAGAAACAGACCAATTAGTGACTGGAAAAATATCGCCCCGCGATCGCAAATCCTGCGGTTATCCCCAACCCATTGTTGATCATAATCAACAGCAACGTTTGTTTAAACAACTGTATCAAGAGCAAAAGCTTTAAGGTTATCAGAAACCAAGGACTCAGAAACCGGGTTTTTCTTCTAACCTTTTGGTTTTTCACCAAGCTGTCTACAAAAACCCGGTTTCTTATTCTAGTTAGGGTTCAGAAACCTGGTTTTTCTTCTAACCTTTTGGTTTCCAATCAAGAGTTATGCAAAAACCCGGTTTCTCATTGTAGTGCTTGAATAATCTCATCATCCGTTGAAAAATCAACATCTGCTTGGTCGAGTTTTCGGGCTAAATAATCATTTTGAAACGAATCTTTTAAACCAGAAATTAAATCAAATTCAGGTTTCCAGTTTAAATCCTGCATGGCTTTATGAACATCCGCAAAAAAGTGTTGTACACGCATCGGGAACGCTTTACGTTTGCCAAAATCAAACTGTTTAGGATCATAATGAATCAGTTGCAGAGAATCTAAGGATTTACCCGCAGCCACAGCACAAGCTTTCGCTAAACCATCAAAGGTAACATAACGTTCTCCAGAAACATTATACACCTGACCAATTGCTTTTTCATTGCCTAAAACCGCCGCCATTGCTGTTGCTAAATCTTTCACATGACCTAACTGGGTAATATGAAATCCATTCCCAGGAATTGGAATAGGACGATCTTTAACAATGCGATCAAAAAACCAAGATTCTAAGGGATTATAATTTAATGGCCCATAAATATAGGTGGGGCGAATGGATGTCCAAGGTAAATTTTGAGCTTGTAAATAACTCTCGGTTTCGTATTTGCCTAAATGACGACTTTTGGGATCAGTAGCATCCCCTTCAATATGAGGCATTTGATCGGATTTTAAATAAACACCCGCCGAACTCATATACACAAAATGTTTCACCCGATCTTTGAATAAATCTGCTAAAGGTTTGGTATCACTGAGTTCTCGTCCATTATTATCAAAAATAGCATCAAATTCTTCATGAGCTAATTTGTCTTGAATTTGGGCAGCATCGGTGCGATCGCCATGAATTTGTTGAATGCCTTCAATAGGTGCAGGCTTTTTCCCTCGATTAAATAAAACAACATCATGCCCTTGTTCAACTAAAAGTTTCGTTAAATAAACCCCAATAAATCGGGTTCCACCCATGATTAAAATTCGCATTTCTATTTCCTAAAACAGTTAAATCCTTACCCCCAGCAGAATAAAAGTCCTCATCCTGATGGGTTCTTATTTAATATTCATATCGAATAAGGGTACCATCGTCAACTGATTGAAGACGGTTAAGTTTGCAACCTCCCCGTGAAAATCAAGTTACTGATGCCATAAAACTTGGGGAGAAACAGCATGATGGGGTGTATCAACCTGTGCGGGAATGGTAGATTTAGAGGAAAAAAAGATTCGATAAACAATACCGGGCAATATTGATAAGGCGATCATCACTATTGCCAGTATCCCGATATAATGTAGACGTTTCATATTGGCATTTGGCAAAGGGTTTATTGAGTCAGCTTGGCTATAGTATGCCTAAAATCCTATATTTTCCCCTCATCCTAGTGAATGAATTCTTTAGATAGAGTTGAGGTGTTTTGAACGAACATTAAACATCAAGGTTCAGTTATGTCCCAAACTCTACAGTTTAAAAAATAGCGATTAATAAATATAAATTGCGCCTGTATCTTGGATATTAATCGCATTATCTCCGGCAACACCAGCAGCCGTTTTTACAGTCACATTAACAACATTATCCTGTACATCAATCCGATAGTCAAGGACGGCAGCCCTGGCGATAGAATTAATCACAATATTAGAATTTTTGGGAACATTATTGATGGTATAACTCCCACCGGGAGGAATTTGAGTGTTAGTCTGCCCCGTCGTTAATCCCGTTTCTAAGTTATATCCGGTTTCATTGGTAATAGTTACAGTGACTGGTTGATTAGGATTAACTCTAGCGACAGGTTGCCAAGCACCTGGGGTATAGGTTTGGGCGGGAGTTCCTTGAATAACGGGAATATCAACTGCGTCTTGAGCTTGAACCGAGGATAAAGATAAAATAAGACTCCCGATACTCAAACCAGTTGTTAATAAAAAGGGATGGAAAAGATTAAGAAATTTGATCATTGATTTTACCGTGTCCTAAAGGGGATGCTGCTATCGTTGTTAGTTGAGAGACTACTGATTCAATCATATCAATTCCCGAAATCAGCAACTGGAACTTTAAGTAAATATCCAGAATAGCCCATTTTGGGCTTAAGATGTACCATCACACCTGTCTATAAGAAAAGGAAACTTCCTTCTATTCCCAGTTCAGCGATTCCCTATCGTTAGAAAGATGTTATAGGTTTAAATTTATGCTATTTTTATCCAATGAAATATTAGTAAAATATTGTGATGTTATTTCAACGTTCTAGTGGAATTTTACTTCATCCTACCTCTTTTCCCAGTCAACATGGCATTGGAGACCTTGGAAAATCGGCTTATGAATTTATTGATTTTTTAAAGCGTAGTGGTTATAAATTTTGGCAAATTTTACCTTTAGGGCCAACGGCAGAAGAACATTCTCCTTATATTATGAATTATAGCACGTTTGCCGGAAATCCTTTAATGATTAATTTAGAAAGATTAGTCCAGGAAGGATTATTAGAACCTCAAGAAATTGTCCCTTTAGAGTTAGAAGAAAAAGTTGCAAATAAAGTTAATTATGAAACCGTTGTTCCCCATAAAGCTTTATATCTTCAAAAAGCTTACACTCGCTTTAAAAAGCAATTAGATGAACAACATAATACTGAATTTGAAACATTTTGCCAAAAACATTCAGCTTGGTTAAATGATTATGCCTTATTTATGGCTTTATTAGAAGCCCACGAAAGCAAAGCTTGGAATTATTGGGAACCTGCCTTAGCCCATCGAAATTCTGATACCTTAAAAGCTAAGACTGAGGAATTAAAAGAAACGATATTATATCAAAAATTTCTGCAATTTTTGTTTTTTAAGCAATGGGAAGATCTGCGACATTATGCCAATGAACAAGGAATTAAAATTATTGGCGATATTTCCATTTATGTTTGCCATAATAGCGTTGATGTTTGGGCAAATTCTGAACTATTTCAACTCAACCCGCACACCTTAGAACCCACTTATATTGCCGGAGTTCCCCCCGATTTTTTTAGTGAAACTGGACAACTTTGGGGGAATCCGATTTATAATTGGGATGCGATGCAAAAAACAAATTTTGCTTGGTGGATTGAACGATTTAAAACAACATTAGAATATGTAGATTATGTTCGCATTGATCATTTTCGCGCCTTTGAAGCCTATTGGCGTGTTCCGGGGGGTGAACAAAATGCGATGAAAGGAGAATGGATTAAAGCGCCTGGTTATGAATTTTTTGACTTACTTAAACAAGCTCTGGGAGATTTACCCGTTTTAGCGGAAGATTTAGGAATTATTACCCCGGAAGTTGAACAATTGCGAGATCATTATGATTTTCCAGGGATGAAAATCTTACAATTTGGCTTTGGAGGAGATGCAAATAGTGTACATCTTCCCCATAATTATATTCAAAATTGTTTAGTTTATACGGGAACCCATGATAATGATACAGCCATCGGTTGGTGGGAAACAGCAGGTGCAAAAGAAAAACAATATTTTGCTGAATATTTAGGGTATTCTTCCCCCGACGAAATCACAAATATTAACTGGTTAATGATTCGTTTAGCGTTAAGTTCCGTTGCCAGTTTAGCTATTATTCCCCTCCAGGATATCCTAAGTTTAGGACATAGTGCCCGCATGAATGATCCCCGTGATAATGCTGGAAATTGGCGTTGGCGTTATGAAAGTTCGGAATTATTGACTCAGGAATTAAGTGATCAATTGTTGAAATTAAATCAATTATACGGTCGGTAAAAATGTGTCTGGGGTGTAGAAAATCAATTTAAAGTTCAGTAATTATCACCCCAAACCCAGTTTAAAAATCTCGTTGCTGATTGCTTAGATCAGTTGTGAATCAATTAAATCCAGGGTTCTTGCCAAGTTTTCTATACTAATTTCAAATCCATTATCAACCTGTGTACCCACAACAAACGCATATTTAATTCCTAAGCAATCTACTCGACCTTTGTAGACATTATTAAATCGATAAGGGGGTTGTAACGTCAATAGAACACCATCTTGGACAACGGTAAATAATCCATTGGCTAATTGACTTCCTTCAACTCCAACAATAATTTTAGTTCCTAGAGATTGACGTATAATTTCCCGCGCGGGTGTTTTTTCGGGGTCAATAATAGTAAAGCCTTGACTTCTCAAAAATTCAGCAACTTCAGCCTCATTACAGAGAGAGCGCTGAATGCCTGACTTTCCCCGTAATAACATCACACCTGGACTCACGGACGACGAACCTAGAGGCTGAATTTTAGATCGAATATATTCATATCGTTCTCGTTTAAATTGATTTTGGGCATAATCTTGAATCATGATCAATTCGTTAAATTTAGCTTGGGTAACAGGAGTAGAATTGATCTCAAAAAGATGGCTATATTCGATTTGATTAGAGCTCAGTTTCTGAGACGTTCTAACGGCTGTTGCTAATTGTTTCGCTGCCAAATTCAAGACAACATCATCGGTCATCCAATGACCAAAGTAACGATTTCCACAAAACGTGCAAGCGAGTGCGGCTTCAGGAATATACTCTGTTTCACCGTGATTAAACCACGATTCTTTTGTTTTAGTCAAAGGAACTTTCATCGCTTCTTTATAAATATATCCATTGTGGATTTGTACATCTCTCAACTTATAAGCTATTGTTGCTGCGTGTTCAGTTATTCCCCCTTGTATTCGTTGCAATTCCTTTGCATAAGTTGTTTTTTCGGGAACACCTGTTACTTTATCAAGTTCTCCTGGTAAGTAGATGGCACGGGAAGAAATTGAACTGTGACCTGCATAAAGAGTTTATTGTTTTTCACATAACTCTTGATAGGTTTTTCGCCCCATTAAAAGGCGTAATCCTCGCTGTTTTAAAAAAGCTAAATTGATCATAAAAGTGTAATGATATACCGTTGCTTAATGTCTTTAAACTGAATGCAATCTCAGGATTTAATCATGAATTAAAGTGCTATTGTGCTCTGGCATAATTCCCTGTGGAAACAAATTCTTTTTGATAATTGGCTATTTCTTGAAGGTGAGCAATCCTTTTTTTAAAGGTTTTGTCAAATGTATGTTGTTTTGCACATTAGACCATTAGGTACAATACAATGACCCCTAATTTATTTTAAATATGTCTATTAATCTCAATCAAGACGATACAGCAATGCGCGAGGTTCTGACCCAAGGGAGAGTAATTGCTCTTGTGGGATATTCCAATAAACCGGAGCGCGCGAGTTATCAAGTGGGGCAATTTTTACGAAACGTGGGTTATCGGGTTTACCCCGTTAATCCGGCTTTTACAGGAATTGACGGTCAATCCTGTTACCCGAATTTAACAGCAATTCCTGAACCGATTGATATTGTCAATGTGTTTCGCCGTTCTGAATATTTAGCGGAAATTGTCGAAGAAGCGATCGCCGTTCAAGCAAAAACCGTTTGGGCGCAAAGTGGGATTTTTGATGCTCAAGCGGCTGAAATTGCTTTGAATGGGGGGTTGAATATAGCGATGAATTGTTGTATTAAAATAGAATATTATCGCCTAAACATTCCTATTCATCCGTGACGCTTATGGATTCGGCTATCGAAGTTAAAAATTCCGCTTCAATTCTTCCTTTAAACCCTGTGGTAAAAACGCAGAACTTAGGAAAATTTTATCGCACGGGTTTTTGGATGAATCAAAAGATTGAATCTTTAAAAAACTGTACTTTAACGATTCACGCTGGGGAAACCTTTGGTTTATTAGGACAAAATGGTGCGGGGAAAACAACCTTATTAAAAACCCTATTAGGAATTGTAAGTCCGACATCAGGTTCAGGGTTATTATTAGGGAAACCCATTGGCGATCGCTTGGTTAAACAACGAGTCGGATATTTACCTGAAAATCCCTATTTTTATGATCATCTCACAGGATGGGAATTTTTAGAATTTGCCGCTGGACTCTTTCAAATTCCCAAATCGATTCAACGTCAACGCATTCCCCAATTATTAGATTTAGTCGGATTAGCAAAATCCGCCGCGATTAAAAAGCAAATGCGTCAATATTCTAAGGGAATGTTACAACGGGTAGGCATGGCGCAAGCGTTAATTAATGATCCTGAAGTGGTATTTTTAGATGAACCAATGTCAGGACTCGACCCGATGGGACGTTATCAAATTCGGGAAATTATTTTATCGTTAAAAGCACAAAATAAAACCATTTTTTTCAATAGTCATGTTTTATCCGATGTGGAGAAAGTTTGCGATCGCATTGCTATTTTAGCCGAAGGGGAATTAATTAGTATCGGTTCTCTGGATGATTTATTAGGAACAACTCAAACCTACGCTGTTAAAGGGAAAGGGGGAGATATGAATAGTTTAAAAAATTGGATATCAGATTTAGAAGTCGATCAAGACTATTGGGAAGGACATCTCAAAGGTGATCCCGAAGTATTTTTAGGAGTATTAAAAGAAATGGATGCTCAACTGTTTAGTTTAAATTCAGCGCGATTAACGTTAGAAGAATTCTTTATGCAGAAGTTAAAAGAAAGGGGGATTCATGCCAGTGGTTAATGAAAACAGCAATAACAATGATTAGAGTAATTGGCTTTACAATAACAGGGAAATATTTGCAGATTATCAGTTGAGTTTAAGCCTGATTTAGCATTAAAATTTGTTTAAGTTCCCTTAGCACTTACTATGAACAGCGATGACTCACCCCACCTCTCGAGCTCCAGTCCAAGTCTCCGGGTTTACCTTGGCAATGATCACAATATTTATCGGGTCTATCCTCCTAAGATTTTGGGGTTTAAGCCGATTTAATACCTTAGTCTTTGATGAAGTTTATTATGCTAAATTTGGCAATAATTATTTAACCCAAACTCCCTTTTTTAATTCCCATCCTCCCGTCAGCCAATATTTAATTGCAATAGGAATTTGGCTGGGTTCTAAACTGCCCTTTGGACAAGACACCATTAATCAGTTAACAGGTTCTACCCTCTCAACCTGGAGTTATCGCTGGTTTAATGCGTTATTTGGTTCCTTTATTCCTTTAATTGTAGGAGCGATCGCTTATCAACTCACTCACCGTCGTAGTTATACCTTAATTGCTACTTTTTTAATGGCAATTGATGGATTATTTATTGTTGAATCCCGCTATGCCTTAAGTAATGTTTATATTGTCTTTTTTGGATTATTAGGACAACTTTTCTTTCTAATCGCCTTACAAAAAAAAGCATTTAACCGTTGGTTATGGTTGAGTTTATCTGGAATTGGTTTAGGACTTTCTATCGCAACGAAATGGAATGGCTTAGGATTTTTATTAGGAATTTATTTAGTCGTAATCGCTGGTTGGATCATTGCCAAATTTACCCCAACTTCAAAACCATCACCCTCAGACACTTCCTTTAAATCCCCCTTACAAAACCTAAATCAACTCACCCCGATTTCCATTGCAGTTACTTTAATTCTGATTCCTATTCTAGTTTATATTATTGCTTGGATTCCCCATTTACAACAAAATCCGACTCCGGGTTTTTGGGGTCTTCAAATTAAAATTTGGGCGTATCATCACAACTTAGGAGATGGGGAAAAAGTTCATCCCTACTGTTCTAAATGGTACAGTTGGATTTTAATGTTACGACCCGTTGCTTATTTTTTCACCAAAGTTGAAGCTACAACGCCCCCTAATCCAGTTTTACCCTTAAATTATCCTGATCAACTCCCCCTCATTTATGCCGTTCATGCGATGGGAAATCCGTTTTTATGGTGGTTATCAACCTTGGCGAGTCTCTTATTAATCGGGATGTTAATTCAACGAATTTGGAGGGAGGTATCCGTTCGATTTCTCCAGTTAAAACCTCAATCCTCTTTTCAATTTCCCCCAACACCGGAACTGTGGTTAACAACATTTCTCACCCTGAATTGGTTGGCTAATTTATTACCTTGGGTGGAAGTAAGCCGTTGTTTATTTATTTACCATTACATGACGGGGTTTGTTTTTAGTTGTATGGCTTTAGCTTGGTGGTTAGAACGCTGGTTATATAGCCATAAACCTCAATTTCGGTGGCTGGGAGGTACGGTTATCTTTCTAGTTTTATTCGGTTTTTTGTATTGGATGCCTTTATATTTAGGTTTACCTTTGTCTCCTGGAGAGTGGAAAATGCGGATGTGGTTTCAGTCCTGGATTTAATTTTCAGAATTTAGTAACGAGCCGAAATAACTGTGAGATGAGTCACAGAAATTTGTAAGAATTATCACAAGAAAAATTGACAAACATTACGGAAATGTCAAGCCGGATCAAGAATAATTGGGATAGGTTCTATACAATTTACTTCTATGAATACTAATAATTCTGATCCGAAAACCAATCCGATCACAAAATCTCAAGATCAACAATTAGATGCGATCGCTAAACTAGCGATCTTAAGTTTAACTTGGTCATTAGCCGACCTCTCAAAAAAAAATAGATCCGACTCCCATTCAGAAACAGCCACTTCCCAAATCTACATTAACTTGTCTGGACTCAAAGACGAGATTTCTTACCCGGAATCTCCTCCGTGAGGGAAAGTTGGTCTTAAAAATTTAAAATTCTGTAAACACCCTGATCAATGTTGTCAAATCGGGGTGCTATCATGCTTGATTACAGAATGGGTCGTAATTAAATGAACTTTGCAAGATAGCATAGAGCTAAAGGGCTGTTCACTCCTAGCAGTTAACCGTCCCTTTTCTTGCATTTGTCCCAGTTCGCTGCTATCCGAAGAAGGCGCCATGTCAACCTTAGTCATCGTTGAATCTCCCACTAAAGCGCGTACCATTCGCAACTTCCTCCCGTCCAGTTATCGGGTGGAAGCGTCAATGGGTCATGTTCGTGACCTCCCTCCCTCGGCGGAAGAAATTCCTGAAGAGTATAAGACGGAGAAGTGGGCGCAACTGGGGGTCAATGTAGAATCCAACTTTGAACCCATTTACGTTATCCCCAAAGATAAGCAAAAAATCGTTAAAGAACTCAAAGCCGCCCTCAAGCAAGCGGATGAACTTGTCCTCGCCACTGACGAAGACCGAGAGGGAGAAAGTATTAGTTGGCATTTACTTCAAATTCTGCAACCCAAAGTTCCAATTAAACGCATGGTGTTTCACGAAATTACCCAAGAGGCCATTCGTGAAGCGCTGAGAAATTGTCGTACTGTTGATGAACAATTGGTTCACGCCCAAGAAACCCGCCGCATTCTTGACCGCCTCTATGGATATACGCTTTCCCCCCTGCTGTGGAAAAAAATTGCGCGGGGATTATCCGCCGGACGGGTACAATCGGTGGCGGTGCGGTTGCTCGTCAGTCGAGAACGAGAACGTCGGGCGTTTCGGTCTGGAGGATATTGGGATTTAAAAGCGCTTCTGGAACACACCCAAAGTCAATTTGAGTCTAAACTCGTCAGCCTTGGGGGGGTAAAGGTAGCTACCGGAAGCGATTTTGATGAAACCACTGGAAAAATTGCTCAAGGTCGGAATGTGGTTTTACTCGATGAAGCCCAAGCAGAAGCTTTAAAACAACGAATCTCTGGTAAACCCTGGACAGTCACTAATCTGGAAGAAAAAGCCGTTACCCGCAAACCGTTACCTCCGTTTACAACCTCCACATTGCAGCAAGAGTCCAACCGGAAACTGCGGTTAAGTGCCCGTCAAACCATGCAAATTGCCCAAAGTTTGTATGAACGGGGTTATATTACTTATATGAGAACGGATTCAGTACATTTATCGGAGCAAGCAATCACCGCAGCGCGGGAATGTGTGGAACAGAAATATGGGAAAAACTACCTCAGTCCTAAACCTCGTCAATATACGACCAAATCTAAAGGCGCCCAGGAAGCCCACGAAGCAATCCGTCCGGCGGGAAATCATTTCCGCACGCCCCAAGAAACCGATCTCAGTGGAGCCGAACTCAGCCTCTATGATTTAATCTGGAAGCGTACCGTTGCCTCTCAGATGGCTGATTCCCGTCAAACCAATATTACCGTTGAGTTAAAAGTTGAGGATGCCGGGTTCCGCAGTACCGGGAAACGCATCGATTTTCCGGGGTTTCTCCGGGCTTACGTTGAGGGCTCTGATGACCCAGAAGCCGCCTTGGAAGACCAAGAGGTCTTATTACCGTCTCTGAAGGTGGGCGACCATCCCAATTGTAAAGCCTTGGATGTGGTGGGACACGAAACCCAACCCCCCGCCCGGTTTACGGAAGCTTCCTTAGTCAAAACCTTAGAAAGTGAAGGCATTGGTCGCCCCAGTACCTACGCCAGCGTCATCGGGACAATTATTGACCGGGGCTATGTACAGTTAAAAAATAATGCCCTGATTCCCACCTTTACGGCTTTTGCAGTTACTAATTTATTAGAGAAATATTTCCCCGATTTGGTGGATATCCGGTTTACCGCCCGTATGGAGGATACTCTGGATGATATTGCCGCCGGAGAAGCGCCTTGGCTTCCTTATTTACAAAAATTCTATTTAGGAGAAACCGGACTCGAACATCAAGTTAAAGACCAGGAAAGTAAAATTGATACCAAAATTGCCCGGACGATTGAATTGGAACAGTTAGGGGATGAAAATGATCCGATTCATTACCGAGTTTGTATCGGGAAGTTTGGCCCCTATATTGAAGCGGGGAAAGGTGAAGAAATGATCACCGCCTCCATTCCCCAAGATTTAACTCCGGCGGACTTAACTCCTGATGTGATTCGGGAATTAGTGGGACAAAAAGCCGAAGGCCCAGAACAATTAGGCACTGACCCGCAAACCGGAACAGCCATTTATGTGTTAATTGGCCCCTATGGCCCCTATATTCAGTTGGGGTTAGAGTCGGAAGAGAATAAAAAACCAAAACGGGTTTCTCTCCCCAAAGGGGTTGATAAGGAAAGCGTCACCATGGACATGGCGTTAGGGTTATTGGCATTACCCAGACTGTTAGGAACCCATCCTGAAACCGGGGCAAAAATTAAAGCCGCCTTGGGGCCGTTTGGGCCTTATGTGGTTCATGACCAGGGGAAAGAAGGTAAAGATTATCGCTCAATTAAAGCCCCAGATGATGTGTTAACCATTAGTTTAGAACGAGCTTTAGAATTATTAGCTCAACCGAAAACCAGTGGACGGGGAGGACGGGGGAAAAAAGAAATTCCACCGTTACGCGAGTTAGGAACTCACCCGGAAGATGGCGAACCCGTGAATATTTATGATGGTCGTTATGGGCCCTATGTAAAACACGGAAAAGTCAATGCCTCTTTACCAAAAGATTCGGCTGTAGAAGCCTTTACATTAGCCCAAGGTTTGGAATTATTAGCAGCAAAAGCGGGTTCAAGTTCGAGTTCTCGAAGTAAGTCTAAAACGACAAAAACCGCCTCGAAATCAACCGCTAAAACCACCAAAACCACGGCTAAAAAATCCTCAACGACCCGTAAAAAAACAACCTCATAGTTCAGTTCTAGCAGAAGATGTTGAGTTGCACGTTAATAGCGTGCGACTCTTGTTTAGAGGAGATTAGCTTTGGCTTCGTTTGCTGAATACAAGACTAGAAATTCTCAATATATCACTTTCATAGATTCAGAATTTTATCCAGATTATTTGGATGAAGCCAAAATGATTTATGGGAGTGTTATAGAGCAGTTTGCAAATTTGGTCAATATTGCTAACACTTCGGCTGATTTACTATTGAGGATTACTGAAATTCCTAATCCGTCTAGAACACAATTATTACGAGTTTTTCGTAAGTATGTATCTCCAGATACTTCTGTTGAAATGTTAAAAGTTAAGAAAAGAATTCCCAATATTATTGAAGACTATGGAAATAGATTTAGAAAGATAGAAGAGGTTCAAGAGAAATTAGCCACTCGTTCCACTCCTGATGAAGCTCTCATGGCAATCCTAGTAGAATATAAACATCGAGGTCAGAAAGGATATGAATTGACAGAAGCATTTTTTCTGTGGTTTGAAACCCATTTTGGCTCAGAATATTTAATTGAAGGCCCCATCCGAGCAGGACGAGATATTATGCTTGATGAAGTCTTAGAAAATTGGCTAGAAAAAACTCCAGCAGATATTTTAATCTCTAGTTATACTGGTGCTCCTTTAGTGATTGGGTTTGCTCGTTATGATTCAGATCGAGGAGGAGCACAAGAAGATGATCGTATTAGTGGAAATCGAGAGAAAATTACTAATATTCTCAACTATGCAGATACTTATAATCTCCCCCTAAAAGTTTTCTTTTTAAATGATGGCCCTGGATTGACCCTGGGATCAATGTGGAATGATTATGCTTCTCTAGAAACTTATGGAAAAGGGCGAGTGATGGTCTGTACTTTAAAAATGTTGGATGAAAGGTTTACCAAAGATTGGCTTGAAAATTAAGTAAATTGTTCCAATCTTCAATCTGGCTTTCTGCAACCTGATCAAGCTCAGATTCCATCTCAAGATATACCTCTAAACCACTTTTTAGAATTCTATTTGTATTGATTAAAGGTTCCTGTTTAGGTAAACTTCCATTTCTCTTGGTAAAATCTCCCATAGCTTGAGTTCCTTTAACTAAACGATAAATTGTTGTTTCTATTGCTAACAGAGAGTTATCTATTCCAATCCATTGTCGTTGTAATTCTTCTGCGACAGCAACGGTAGTTCCACTGCCAACAAAAGCATCTAAGATTAGATCTCCAGGGTTAGAAGAAGCCATAATAATTCGTTGGAGAAGCTCAGGATTTTTTTCTGTAGGATAGCCTGTAATTTTAATATTCTGGTTATGAGCATCCTTGAAATCCAGCCAAATATCTTGAACACCGATTCCTTTACTTTGATCAAGGTAAACTTTTCGTCTAGGATTTCCAGTTGACGACCAGTAAATTTCACCTCGTTTATCCATTTCTTCTAAGGTTTCAGGGGTATATTGCCAATGTTTACCCGGAGGTGGAAGCATCCCCCGCCAAGGTTGACCTGTTGCTCCTTTCCTTTCTCCAGGTGCATGAATTGGAACTTTTTTATAACGTCTTCCTGTTTCTTCTTCAATATATTGATATTCTTTAATTACTTTATCATCTGTCCACGATTCAAAAGGTTGATTCCAGACATAATCATCAGTTTTTGTATAGAAAAGAATATAATCTGAAATATTTCCATATTGATTTCGAGTATAATTTTTGGGATTACATTTTTTGCGAGTAATCCAATTACGGAAATTTTTAGATCCGAAAATTTCATCCATTAATATTTTAACGGGAAAAGCCATATTTTGATCAAGGTGAACATAGATTGAGCCATGATTGGCTAACAGTTCTCTTAGTAAAACTAAGCGTTGACGAATAAATTCTAAATAATCTACACCTTCCCTAAAATCTTGATAAGCATAAGCTTGTTGCCTTGACTCAAACCCTAATCCAGTTGCATAGGGTGGATCAATATAAATTAATCCAATTTTTCCAGCCACATCAGAATGCTCTGATAAATTTCTTAAAACTCTAAAATTTTCTCCATAAATGAGTTTGTTATTAATCGGTTTATCTACTCTGACAACACAACTTAATTTTGCCGAAGGACTATCTAAAATTTCTTCAAGACTAACTTTTCCCTCATATTCTAAGCGAAATGAAAGTTGGCTGCTATTTGTAAAGTTTTTGTATTTAGTTTTACCGGGTATACCTGTTGCCATTGTTGTGACTCGTTTATTAGATTTATAGTTTAATTATATCTACTTAGAAGGATCAAGTTGATGGTTTCCACAATTTGACTGTCCGGTCATAACTGCCCGTTGCTAACCATTGACCATCCCCACTAAACGCCACTGTAAAAATATCACTGTCATGGGCTTTAAGGGTTTCTAATAATATCCCTTTCTGCACATCCCAAATATCTAATAATCCCTGTCCTCCTCCACTCACTAATATCTGATAATTAGGACTAAAAACGATACTAAATATCTCTTGATCATCTACTCTTAATGTTCTTAATAATACCCATTTTTCCTGTTGATTTATCCAGATTTTAATCATCCCATTTTTTGATGCTGAAGCCAAGAATTGACCATCTAAACTAAACGCCACACTTCTCACCCAGTCACCATGACCCGTTAAGGTTTGGACTTCCTTTGCTGTCTTTAAATCCCAAATTTTTACGGTTTGATCTCGACTCCCACTTGCTAACTTTTGACTATCCGAACTAAACGCCACACTATAAACTCGATCTTGATGACCTGTTAAGGTAAACCCCCGTTTTCCCTTATTCATATTCCAAATTTCAATGGTTTTATCCCGACTTCCACTCGCTAATAATTGACCATTGGGACTAAACGCCACCGCTTCCACCCCATCTTGATGACCCGTGAGGGTATACCACCGTTTCCCCTTGGTCATATCCCAAATTTCAATGGTTTGATCTCGACTCCCACTGGCTAAGGTCTTACCATCGGGACTAAAACCAATACTTGTGATCCAGTTACTATGACCCACCAAGGTATACCACCGTTTACCCGACTCCAGCCGCCAAATTTCAAGGGTCTGATCCTGACTCCCACTGGCTAATGTCTCCCCATCGGGACTAAACGCAACTCCGGTGATAGCGTTACGATGACCTGTGAGGGTATGAACACAACGCCAGGAAGGCGATCGCAAGGGTTGAACACGCTGTTTTTGTGGGGGGGTCGGTTGTTGGATGGTGCGGGGGGGTAAGGTCTGGGATGGTGATGAAATCGGAGTTCTAACGGTTGGCAGTGGGGGAGGTAAAGGCGGGGGCTGTAAATGGCGGGCGATCGCAACAGGTATGCCACCGGGATATAAATCTTTTAAGACTTTGAATGCAGAATCATAACGTTGACTGGGTAATACAGCCAACATTTTATCCAGAATTTTTCCTAATTCTGAACTAACAGAATGGTGTTTTAAATAATCTCGCCAAATCCAACGATCTTCATGAATATCATATAAATCAAAGGGTGAAATTGCCGTCATTAAATAAATACAAGTTACCCCCAAACTATAAATATCACTGGCATAAATTGCTTGTCCTCTGGTTTGTTCTGGGGCAACATATTCAGGGCTACCAATTACAGTTCCCATCATCGCCACTTCAGTATCAGTAACCACTTTTGCGGCACCAAAATCTACTAAGACTAACTGACCTTGGTGTTGAGAAGTTTCTCTGAGAATAATATTAGCGGGTTTAATATCTCGGTGAATAACTCTATGATGATGAATAAATTGTAAAACCGGGAGTAAATCATTTAAAACTTGACGAATTTGAGTTTCATTAAAAACTCCTTGGCGCAAAAGTTCTTCTTCTAAATTCGGCCCATTAATAAATTCTTGAACTAAATATTGATGGCTATCTTGTTCAAAATGGGCTAATAATTCAGGAATTTGGGGATGTTTTCCTAACTCATCTAATCGTTCTGCTTCTCGATGAAATAATTCTATGGCTTTTTGAGAATTTCCCTGCATTTGGGGGCGAAATTGTTTAATTACACAGGGAGGACGGGAGGGTTTATCTCCATCGATGGCTAAAAATGTTTTGCCAAACCCCCCATGACCAATCACTTTAATGGCGCGATACCGTTCTCGTAATAATAATTTTGCCCCACAGGTTAAACAAAATTTAGCCTCTGGGGTATTTTGGGGTTGAGGACATTGGGGATTTAGGCAATAACTCATAGATGATCAAGTCCAACCAGCTTAAGTCTATTTTAGTCTAAACAGAAACCGGGTTTCTTGAAGAAAGCAGGTTTCTAGGAGTTTCTAGGAAGCGATGCCTATATTTATATCCCTAATTTCATTGTTATACTATTATCTGTGTATAATTTTTAATTAAAACTATTAACAGCTATGACACAAACTTTATTAGAATCAGAATCGGAAGCTCAATTAATGACCTTAGAGGAATTTTTGAACTGGGTTCCTGATGGTTCTGGACGTTATGAATTACATAGAGGAGTTGTTAAAGAAATGCAGCCGACAGGAACTCATGAACAAATTGCAGGAGAAATTGCGGCTGAGTTGACCTTAGAAATTCGGCGTTTACAATTCCCTTATTTGATTCCTCGACAATGTATTATTAAACCCATTGATTCCGACAATTCAGGTTATAGTCCAGATGTGACTGTGATCAATAAAAATTCTTTAGATCAAGAACCTATATGGAAAAAACGTTCAACGATTACTCAAGGAGAAACATTACCGTTAGTTGTTGAAGTTGTGAGTACGAATTGGCAAGATGATTATTTATTAAAATTATCAGAATATGAAAAATTAGGAATTCAAGAATATTGGATTGTTGATTATTTAGGGTTAGGAGGTCGGCGTTATATTGGTAATCCCAAACAACCCACTATTTCAGTTTATCAAATGATTGATGGTGAATATATGGTTAATTTATTTCGAGAAAATGATCTCATCCAATCTGCTATATTCCCTGAATTAAATTTAACGGCTGAACAGATTTTTGAATTAGGAGAATCATGATTTTTTGTATAATTCTCCTCTATTCCCTGTTCCCTATTTTCTTTTCCCCTCTATTCCCTATTCCCTGCGAAGCACTGAGCCTGTCGAAGTGTTCCCTGTTCCCTGTTCCCTGTTCCCTATGATCAACAATTATCGAGCAATTTGACCCATATAATCTCGCCATAATTGAGCCGCATTCCCACTGGTTCCATTAGTAGGAGAATTATCATCATTACCTAACCATACTCCCGTTGTTAATTTAGAATCTGGAAGATAACCAATAAACCACAAATCAACGTTATCATTTGTTGTTCCAGTTTTACCCGCTTCTCCTAACCCAATATAGGCACTTTGACCCGTTCCCCGACGAATAACTCCTTGTAATAAAGTGGTCATGGTTTCAGCCACAGAAGGAGACAAAACAGAAGGAACCGTTGGATTTTCTCGATCATAAGCATAAATCACCCGACAGGTATTAGGATCATTAATATCCGTACAATCACTACTATCTAAAATCCGTTTAATGGCATGAGGAGAATGATATAATCCTTCATTCGCAACGGTGCTATAAGCTCCCGTTAATTCTAATAGATTCACTTCACTTTGACCGAGAACTAAACCCGGAACCGGATCAAGTTTAGATTGAATTCCTAAACGTTTTGCTATGTCAATCACCCGATCTAATCCAATATCTTGAGCAATTCTCAAAGCAATTACATTTTCTGATAATGCTAACCCCCGATACATATCAAGATCACCGCCACTGCGTTCACATCCTTGATAACTTTGTCCTTTCCAGGTTAAGGGTTCACAGGAATAGGTTTGACCAGGAGGAATGCCTTGAGCTAAAGCGGCTAAATAGGTAAATAATTTAAACGTTGATCCCGGTTGACGTTGAGCTTGAGTAACACGATTAAATTGACTTTCTTTATAATCTTTTCCCCCCGCCATTGCTAAAATTTCTCCGGTATTAGAATCTAACGTTACTAAACCGCCTTGAGAAAATCCATTCCCTGATCCGGTCGTCTGAATTGCACGTTTTAGAGAAGATTCTGCAATGGTTTGAGTGGGAATATCTAAGGCTGTTTCTACAATAAAATTACCTTCACGAGCTAACTGTTCCCCTAATAATTTCTCCAATTCAACAAAAACATAATCATAAAAATAGGGGGCAATGGTACTTTCTAAAAATTCTTTGGCTTTGGGATTAATTTCAATCCGAGAACGACGAGCGCGATCCGCTTCCTCTTCACTCACCATCCCCTTTTCTAACATTCGACTAATGACGCGATCGCGGTATTGTACTGCTAATTGATAATTTTGAATCGGATTAAAACTATTGGGGGCGGGTAATATTCCGACTAATGTTGCGGCTTCGGAAAGCGTTAAATCTTTTGCTGATTTATTAAAATAAAATCGAGCCGCATCTTCAAACCCATATAAATTAATTCCTAAATAAACCCGATTCAAATAAGTTTTAAGTAGCTGATTTTTACCATAAACCGCTTCTAATTTTAAGGCAACAACTGCTTCTCGAAATTTGCGTCCAGCCGAATCTTCTGTACCTACATAATCCCGGTATAAACTCCGGGCTAACTGTTGAGAAAGGGTACTTCCTCCTTCTCGAATTTCTCCACCCCGCACATTCGTTAATAAAGCCCGTAACGTTCCTAGGGGATCAATTCCCAAATGCCAGTAAAAGCGACTATCCTCGGATGCAACAACAGCTTTAGGTAAATAGGGGCCAAAATCTCCTAACCGATCCGTTTCCAAATGGGCAATGGTATTCGCTTCTCGTAGGGGACGACCATCGGCTGCATGAATAATCACAGGCCCGGTTACGGTTTCCGGTAGGGGGTCAACTTGAAATTTCTGCCACTCAAAGAGTACTACCGCTCCCACCACAGCACTAATGCCGCAAAATCCATAAAAGCCATAACGGATCGTTTGCACATACCAAGCCGGAGGATCATTATATTCAACACGGGCAACGGAGGCGAGTTCAGGTGGCCCTAAAGTTAAACTATCCCCATGTCGTAACGGCAGATTCTTGATCTTTCGCTTTCCCCAATACAAACCGTTTGTGGAGTCTTCATCCTGAATCATAAACCCAGGACGACTGGGTAGTAAGCTTGTTCCTTTAGCATTTCGGACAACACTGACATGAATTTGACTCACCAAGGGGTTCCGTACCACAATATCGCAGGTTCGGGAAGAACGCCCCACCACATAGCGATCACCCAATAAAGGATAAACTTCCGGTTTATCGGTATCCGCATGGTGTACCCGCAATTCGGGGACTTTAGCGTTGGGCTTGAGGAGCAGCCGCGAAAAATTAACTTTGGCGTGAAGTGTCTGGACAACCTGTGTGATTGTGTTCAGGAGAGTTTGGGGTTTCTGAGGGGGCTTGGTTGTGGACATTTTCAGCACTCAGAGTGGCATTGGGCTGTATTCATTGTACCTTCTGATTTCAGGACTCAGGTTTTAATTCTGAAAATTGCAATAATTAAACACCAGATTCCAATATTAATCGAAACATCTGCCAAATTGAACACGGCGAAATGAATCAGTCGAAAATCGATAAAATCTACAACATGACCGGATATAAAGCGATCAATTCCATTCCCTAATGCACCCCCTAATATTAAACCATATCCCACTTGTTCCCAACGATTGAAACGGGGGCCAAACCAAGCCATTGCCATTAATCCAAGACTAACCAGCAATGATAACCATCGTAACCAAGCAACACCTCCATTACTAAACAAGCTAAAGGCTGCTCCGGTATTAGTAACATAAGTTAAGTGAAAAACATCCGGCCAAAGGGGTAAAGTTTCTCCGAGTTCAAAATTTCTTACCACCCAGAATTTAGTCAGGTGATCTAAAATCAAACTCGCAATTGCCACGATCCAAAAATTAGAATTTTTCTGAAATTGCATCATCAGTTATCAGTTATCAGTTATCAGTTATCAGTTATCAGTTATCAGTTGTAGGGGCGGGGTTACTCCCAAAGTCCGTCAACTTAAGCCTCCGACGCCCTGAACTTGCATTTCGGGCTAAGAGATCAAGTCATCTAAAGATGACTCAAGATTACTCAATACCTATCTTTCTTAACCCGTTTTAACGGGTTTGGGCTTTTAGCCCGAAATTTATTTCCGGGCGCGGGGAACTTAAGTTGACGGACTTTGGGTTACTCCGCCCGTACTCAGTTATTAGTTAACTTTAATAAAACATTAATCCCCTTAAAATATAAGATAAAACAGCTACCGCACAGCTAACTGCTAATTGTCCAGGTAAGGGTTGAAGGGAATATTTTTCAAAGGCTTCTGTCAGAAGAATTCCTTGGGTTGAGGCTCCATTAATGAGGTGACTTAGAGTTAAATACATTATCCCCATACCATGAACCGTCAACAATCCACACAAACAACTAAACCCTAATAACTCTAATTTTGGTAACGCTTTAAAGGCTAAAAAACCACAAATCCATCCCCCCGGAATAAAGCCTAATAGATATCCAAAGGTAGGCTGTTTAAAATAATCTAGTCCGCCTCCTTCTGAAAAAACGGGTAATACCGTTAATCCTAAAGCTAGATAAGCAATTTGGGACATGGCGGCAGCATTTTTTCCTCCCAGACAACCCACAAGTAAAACCGCCCCAATTTGATAGGTTACTCCTAAAGAGTGAACTTCAACATTTTGTTGTTGCCAAAGCCAAGAGGGATCGGTGACAAACGCTTCTAAAAAAGTGCCACCAATCGTTAATAAAACACCGATAATCGCCCAGAGAAACTCAAGTGCAGGAGTCACAACAGAGAAATATTAGCCTTTAGGAGAAACCAGGAACAGGAGCTTCACCGCCGACGAGTCCCAAGGATGCTAACATCGCTTGATCCTGTTCAGGGGGTTGACCCAAGGTTGTTAGGTAATTGCCAATTAACATGGCGTTAATTCCCGATTGTAAGCCTAAACCTTGCAGTTCTCCCATGATGGCCTCCCGTCCTCCCGCATAGCGGAGAATTTGCTGAGGAAGAATTAAACGAAAAATAGCGATCGCTTTTAACGCTTCATAGGGGTCAAGTTTAGATTGTTCTGAGAGCGGGGTTCCCGAACGGGGGTTTAATAAATTAATGGGAACGGACTCCACCTCTAACTCGCGTAACGAGAACGCTAAATCGATCCGATCTTCCCAAGTTTCTCCCATGCCAATAATGCCACCTGTACAAGCTTGAATTCCTGCGGCTTTTAAGTTTTTAACGGTTTGTACCCGATCTTCCCAAGTATGGGTGGTGACGACTTGGGGATAAAAGGCTTTTGAAGCTTCTAAATTATGGTTATAGCGAGTAACACCTGCTTCGGCTAAAGCTTGAGCTTGGTCTAAGGTTAATTCCCCTAACGCACAACAGGGTTTAACATTGGTTTCCTGAATAATCCGGTGAACCGTTGCTAAGATTTGTTCAAATTCCGTAGATTTCGGACTATTATATTTAATTCCTCGTCCCTGAGAAACTAAACAAAACCGTTTAGCTCCGGCTGCTTCTGCGGCTTTAGCATGATCTAAAATTTCATCAGCAGACTTTAACCCATAAATCGGAGACGCTTCACCCGGATGATGGGCAGATTGGGAACAAAAACCACAGTTTTCCGAACAGTTCCCAGATTTAATATTAACAATACTACACAGGTCAACGGTATTCCCGCAGCAGGCTTGACGAACTTGATCCGCAGCTTGACACAGTAATAAAATTTGGTCTTGATCTTCGAGATCACTCAGGGCGAGGGCTGCTTCTCGACTGATGCGATCGCCTGATATAATCCCTTCAACTAAATAATGCAGCCACGTTTGCAAGTCTTCTAGGGTGTTCCAATGCTGAGGAACTTCCAACACAGAATTACTGTCGGAAGACGAACGGTTGAGGGCGGGTCGTACTGAAACTACATTGATCATGCTGGAATTGCCAGTTATCCAAGGATGTTGACGGTTGACGGCTTTGCACTGACTTGTACTGAGCGCAGTCGAAGTAGCTTGCCGAAGTGTTGACGGTTGATGGTTTACGCTTAACGGTTGAGGAGTTTCGGTGATTTTTATCCCTGTCTTCTTGTCCCCTTGTCCCGAAAGTTACCCATCCTCTGTGTCTCCTGAGTTATCTTATCAAAGATTGGGATTGAAAACCTGCTCCTTGATGTCTAGCCTCATCATCAAGGTTTCCGGTCTTCTGGAATCCTTAACCTTTCCTTTACCTGAATTTGTTATAGAGACGGTATTCTCTACGGTAGCGGCTCTAACAAAACATTGATTTTTTTTTATGCTATTCCGTCTGAATTCTCTTAATCCCTCTCGTCAGTTTGTGGCTAAATGTTCAGCGTTAGCCCTAAGTTTGAGTTTAGCTGCCTGTGGCGGAAGTAATACCCCCACAACCCAGGCTCCAAGTCCAACAACAGGTACAGAGGGAACCCCAACCGCTACCAACACCACAGCCCCCAATACAACTTCTGGTGCGGTTCAATTAATTAGTTTAGAAAAACCCGTTAACTTAGTGGGTGCAGGGGCTACATTCCCGGCCCCTCTATATCAACGCTGGTTTAGTGATATTGGTGCGGGAACCAAAAACCTACAAATTGATTATCAAGCTGTGGGAAGTGGTGCTGGGGTAGAACGATTTGTCCAGGGATTAGTTCAGTTTGGCGCTAGTGATGTTGCCATGAAAGATGATGAAATTGCCAAAGTCACTAACGGGGTTTTAATGCTACCGATGACGGCCGGAAGTATTGTATTAGCTTATAATGTCCCTGATTTAGCTGAATTAAAATTATCTCAACAAAATCTAGTCGATATCTTTTCGGGTAAAATCACCAACTGGAATGACCCAGCACTCGCTACAGATAATCCGGGTATTACCCTTCCAGATTTACCCATCCAAGTCGTTTATCGGTCTGATGGTAGTGGAACAACCGGGGTTTTCACTAAAAACTTAAGTGCCATGAGCGAAGAGTGGAAAAATAGTGTGGGAGAAGGTAAAACCGTTCAATGGCCTGTGGGAATTGGAGCCAAGGGCAACGATGGGGTAACGGCTCAAATTAATCAAGCTCCCGGTGCGATTGGTTATATTGAATATGGTTATGCCAAAAGTGCTAACTTGAAGATGGCCGATTTGCAAAACAAAGCCGGAAATTTCATCAAACCGACCGATGCGGCTGCTGCAAAAACCCTGGAGTCTGTCGAATTACCGGAAGATTTACGCGCTTTTATTACCAATCCTGAAGGAGCCGATTCCTATCCGATTGTGACTTATTCTTGGATACTGGCTTATCAAAAATATGATAATCCTGAAGTTGCCAAGTCTGTTGAAGCTATGATTCAATATGGATTAACTGAAGGCCAAAAAATTAGTCCTGAACTAGGATATGTGCCTTTACCTCCAGCCGTTGTTAAAAAAGTTGCAGAAAAAGCCGATCAAATTAGCCCAGACTTTACGATTAAAGTTGAGTAATTTCAGTTATCAGTTATCAGTTATCAGTTATCAGGTGTCGGGTGTCGGGTGCCGATTTTATGATGTATAATTAATCTTGTATGGTCTTACCGAATCAAAATGTAACAGGAATTCCTCAATCTCGTTCCCCTGTAGAAAAAGTGCTAGATCAAGGATTTGTCTGGCTAACACGGCTGATGGCTTGGGGCGTTATTTTAGTCTTACTATTACTGGGTTTTCCCATCGCTCAACAAGCGATCCCAGCTATTCAAGAGTTTGGATTAGAATTTTTATTCAGTAGTTCTTGGAACCCGGTTAACAATCAATATGGTGCGTTTCCTATGATTTATGGGACGCTGGTGAGTTCATTGATTGCTTTGGTATTTGCTGTTCCTTTGGGGTTAGGAACTGCGATTTTCTTAAGTGAGGATTTTATTCCCCTTTCAATTCGTACCGCTTTAACGTTTTTGGTGGAATTGTTAGCGGCGATTCCCAGTGTGGTTTATGGTCTTTGGGGTATTTTTGTCTTAATTCCATTTTTAAGACCTTTTCAAATGTTTCTGTATCAAAATTTCGGCTGGATACCGTTATTTAGTACCCCTCCAGCTGGCCCTGGAATGTTTCCGGCAGGGGTAATTTTAGCGATTATGATTCTGCCGATTATTACCGCCATTGCCAGGGATTCATTAGCGAGTTTACCGCCGGATTTACGTCAAGCTTCCTTGGGGTTAGGAGCAACTCGTTGGGTCACAATCTTTCGAGTTTTAATTCCTGCCGCTTTTTCTGGAATTGTGGGGGGAATTATGTTAGGTCTAGGGCGGGCAATGGGAGAAACCATGGCAGCCACGATGATTATTGGAAACTCGAATAATCTGAAAATTTCCCTTTTTGCTCCAGGGAATACCATTGCTTCTTTGATGGCAAATCAATTCCCAGAAGCCTCTGGTTTACAAGTTTCGGCTCTGATGTATGCTGGATTAGTTTTATTTGCTCTCACCTTATTGGTTAATATTGCTGCGGAGTGGATTGTTAATCAAGTTAAGGCTAAATACCAATAATGGAGATGGCAGTGGATGGAAGTTAATTGAGGAATCCATTAAATCTTAAAAATTCTCAAAATTCGTTTTTCAATAATCTAATTAGCTGAAAACATTGAGTATTCTTTTATGTCAAATCTTTCCCAAAAAACAAACTATGCTGGAAGTCAAGGTTTCAGTTTAATTCGCAATTCTAAAAGTTCCCGTGACATTTTTGAATTTTTAATGACCGGGATTGCAACAGCTTGTATTTTAATCACCTTGATTCCGCTTTTTGCAGTTTTGTTTTATGTTTTAGTTAAGGGGGCTGGACGTTTAAATTTAGATTTATTTACCAAGCTTCCCCCCGTTGCGGGTCAAACAACCGGAGGCATTGCCAGTGCTATTCTTGGCACAATACAAGTGGTGGCAATTGCTACTATAGTTGCTATTCCCTTTGGGGTTTTAGCTGCAATTTTTCTTTCGGAATTTGGCAAAAATGGTCAATTTGTGCGTTGGATTCGATTTATTACAAATGTTTTGAGTGGTGTTCCTTCAATTATTGCGGGGGTGTTTGCTTACAGTTTTATTGTGTTAAAAATGGGAACGTTTTCTGTGCTGGCGGGTGCGATTGCTCTCTCGATTTTGATGTTACCTACGATTATTCGCACCACCGATGAAGCTCTACAAATTGTTCCCCAAGAGATTCGTTGGGCATCCGTTGGGGTGGGGGCTTCTAATTATCAAACAGCATTACAAGTAGTTCTTCCTGCCGCCTTACCCGCCATTTTAACCGGGGTAACGTTAGCTGTTGCCAGGGCTGCTGGAGAAACTGCACCCCTATTATTTACCGTTGTTTATACCAATAACTGGCCTAAAGGCCCTTTGTCTCCGACCCTTCCCTCCCTCGCCTATTTAGTTTATGAATTTGCTAGAGGGTTTGATAAAGTTTTACAGGAGTTTGCTTGGGCAGCATCCCTGGTATTGGTGGCTTTAGTGTTATTAACGAGCGTAATTGCCCGATTTGCGACTCGTCAAAAACAGTTTTAAGTCTAAGCTTTAAACCCGAAATGATAATGGCTAGGTTACTCGATTTGGGGTAACTTTAACCTGTAATTAGACGGTCATCAGAATTTTGTATGAATTGATGAAAATACTTAATTTTGATGTGGATTTTTTAATTATTGTATCCTTTAAGGAGTTAATCTCATGTACGATTTTCATCAGTATGCCTCGGTAGAAATGGAAACGGTCATCCAAACTGAAAATATTGATATCTATTATGGTGATTTCAAGGCTGTTCGGGGCGTTTGTTTAGAAATTCCTAAAAATAGAGTCACGGCTTTTATTGGGCCTTCAGGTTGTGGAAAGAGTACGATTTTACGCTGTTTTAATCGTCTCAATGATTTAATTCAAGGATTTCGATTAAAGGGGAATATATTTTATCATAATCAAAATCTATATGCCCCTAATGTTGATCCGGTAGAAGTTCGTCGTCGCATCGGAATGGTGTTTCAAAAACCCAATCCTTTCCCCAAATCAATTTATGATAATATTGCCTATGGGGTTCGGGTGAATGGATTAGCTAAAAATAAAGCGGAATTAGATGATATTGTCGAAAAATCGCTGCGTCAAGCCGTGTTATGGGATGAAGTGAAAGATAAACTCAATCAAAGTGGTTTTGCATTATCAGGCGGTCAGCAACAACGACTTTGTATTGCAAGGGCGATCGCCATTAATCCTGATGTTGTGTTAATGGATGAACCCTGTGCTTCTTTAGACCCAATTTCTACTTTAGCCGTTGAAGATTTACTTCACGAACTCAAACAAAATTACACCATTATTATTGTTACTCACAATATGCAGCAAGCCACACGAGTTGCAGATATGACGGCATTTTTTAACGCCAAAGCCATAGAAGGTGGAAAACGCTTTGGCTATTTAGTGGAATATGATGACACCCAAACCATCTTCCAAAATCCCAAAGAAGAAGCCACTCAACAATACGTTAGTGGTCGGTTTGGATAATCAGTTATCAGTTATCAGTTATCAGTTATCAGTTGTTAGTCTGGAGTTTATGGCTGATAGTTTTCAGCCATAAATCATTAACAATGAACTATAAACGATTAACTGCTAACTCTCCACTGATGACTGATACAGACGTGCCATGGCACGTCTCTACACTGATAACTGATTAAGGGTTTTTAATCCATTGACGCAGGAGATTATCTTTAACCATACTTTGGCATAACAGTTCTATTAAATAATCTTGGGCTTCTTCTAAATTTAAGGTTTTGACTTGTTCTTTTAGAACTTGTAACTTGAATTGTTGTTCAAGACTGAGGTTTGCAGGCGTTTTCATATTCACTCCTCTGACTAAGTTGTACAAATCACAAAGATTCGGACTGACTAAGTTAACCTGTATCACACTAAATGTAAATTATCGTAACAACAGCTTGACAAACTGTCCATAATGCACATTTTGGAACTAATCTCTGTTGCAAAAATTCACAACTAACTCAGAATCGCTCTATGATAAAGGGTGAAACCTTGAAACATCAGTGAATGAAGGGATTTTAACCGTGATGGATGCAATGGAATTTTTTCACAAGAGTGCGGGAACCTGGCGATCGCAACGAACCACTCACCATTTAGCCTTTAGACAAGCTGAAAAAGGATTTTCTGATATTCAAGTCACCAGCTTAGATGCAGGCGATCCTAGAGTCATCGAAATTTGTCAGATGCACGAAGTTGACCCCAGTTTAGCCGCCGGGGGTGCTTATGTCACCTGGGCGGGGGAAATGGCTTGGGATAAGGAAGACGAAAACCACAAAGGATCAACGGTGTTTGCTATTGTTCCTGATGCTGAAAATCCCCGTAAAGGCAAAATGTTGCGAGAACGGGGTTATGCAGAAATTATGCCCGTTGCGGGTGAGTTTGAAATGGATGAAGATGATGCCTTAATTTTAATTACTGAATATGAAACCATGAGTTCCATTGAACGCTTTTGGTTTGTTGGTTCAGATGTGCGGATGCGAACCAGCGCCGTTAAACGATTTGGTGGGTTTAATACCTCAACATTTTGTACGGAAATTAGGGTTAATCCTGATGCTGAAAATTCATCAGAATCAACCCCTGAAGATAGCCAATTTTATTCAGCTTTTGGTTGGTAATCTCGTCGGGTGGGTAAGCGCAGCGCACCCACCTCATTGTTAATCATTGATTTTTCCAAATTATCCTCTACCGACTACAATAATAAACACAAACACAGCAATTAATAAAAACCATAAAATCCCCTCTCCATGATCAACAGTTTGCTGTTTTTCTAATCTAAACACACAACCATTTTTTAAACAAACCGCTTGGTTTTCGGACGTTTTTCTGAGCTTGCAACCGACTTGAGGACAGGACATAATATTAACTCCTATTTAGATGATTTTTCAAGAGCTTCAAGAAACCGAGTTTCTCGTTTAGGGTTTGTTGTGAAAATCAAGAGTTTTCATTCAGAAACCCGGTTTCTGCTTCAATTAGTTTGCTTTTGATAATGTTGGGTTTTTGAGGGGAGGACAGTTGTATAAGACAACGGCAATTAATAACAGCATGATAGCAGTTAGTTGTAACAAGCTGACGGGTTTTTGATCGACGAGTACCGCAACAATAAACTGCACAACGGGAGAAAGTACCCCTAACATCCCCACCTGGGAACAGTCAATCATTTGAGAGGCTTTTGATTGTAAAAAACTAGCGATGGTTGCTAAGGTACATCCGCCAGCCAATACTAAGAAAGCACTGGAATTAACAGCAGTTAAGGGTTGAACATTAGCCGGAAAAACGCTATTGAAAATTACAATTACAATTAAAACCCCTGCAATTAAGCTTTGTTCCAGCCAACTGTAGGCGAGGGGGTTACTGACCATTTTTAAAGCGTGTTTGCGTTCACATAAATACAGCCCCCAAGTTAACGAGATGAAGACAGCAAAATGAGGGATTTCTTGAGCTTCATAGAAGAAAATAATCGCTGAAAATACCGAAATTCCAACACAAAGCCGTTTAATTGTGTTAAGCTTTTCTCCTAATAAAATTGTTGATAAAACGGCTGTTGCTGCGGGAGCGAGGAACATTCCGATGGCGGCTTCTACTTGATGTCCTAGAGCGATCGCACCCATAAAAAAGCCTAAATGTAACGCTAAACAAAAGGCAGATATAGCCACTTTTGCAATAACTTTTAAGCCAAAGTTGCAAACTGTTTCCCATTGACCTGTGATGAATAAAATCACTCCTACAATGGCAAAGGTGAATAAGCAGCGATCAAGAATTAAAAGCAGTGTTGGGAGGGGTACATACCGCCAACATAAGGGTAGTACACCAAAGAATAACGGAGCGATAATGGCATAGGAAATCCCTATTGATTTCTGTCGCATAGCGGGTTTCTCTTAAACTCTGAAACCACGCTAGGTAAAATCATTAGTGCAGCAACAGCGCAAAACTAAGCAGTTTAATTGCACTATTCTGCACCCTTCATATTTAACGATAAACCGATGAGGAAACCATTATGTATATTAGCGATCGCACATCTTTTATTAAAAGTTAAAACTGACAAAATTTGATAGCAGAACTCGAAGAAGAATGTCAAACCGTTATTCAGGTTTTAGATAAAATTCAGACAGGAAACTTATTAAGCTATAGTTAAAAAATGGATAGTTTAGCAGAGTTATTAGCATCAATAATTCATCTGCAAACCCATTGTGGCGAAGATTTACAAACTTTAATTGCTGAAGAGTTAGAACAGTTGCCTGATTCAGAATGATCAGAGTAAGATTGTTAATGATTAAATTATCCCCCGTAGGGGCGAGGCGCGCCCATTGGTGTCAACTTAAGGAAAGGCGATCGCAACGACTAATGGGAGTTGAAGAGGGCGATGAGTAGTCGCCCTGGCAACGTGGCAACTGTAGGTGTTAGTTTAAAGGGGCGATCGCCAAGGTCAGTGTTAGTGGAAGGGGGAAAGAAATCAGATGAGTAAAACAACAGGGAGAATTTTGAGAAATGCGGATTTAAGGCATCAAAGTCAAATGGCAGGGCCACCATTAGAAGTGCTAGAAAAAGAACTGTATAGACTACTAACACCCGAAAATTTTAAACCGTTAAAGGAAAGCCGAGGAATTCAGGAAAAAAAACTGCGTTCGCGAGTATTAAATTTACCGGTGATGATGGCAGTAGTTATTGGCTTAGTGTATAGAAGAATAGCTGGATTGCGAGAACTGTTAAGAATTCTAACGGAAGAAGGAATGCTGTGGATAGAATCGTTCTAACCAATGTCATCACCCCGTGCGATTAGTCTCAGTCTTATGGGGAAAAACTTGGTATCGCTATTTAACCAATGTCTTAGATCCAGAGGAATTATCGGCTCAACAAGTTTGTGAGTTGTACCGAAATCGCTGGCAAATTGAACAAGCCTTTTTATTAACGGGATTTGAACAAAGTTCAAGCCCAAACAAGCCCCAAATTGCTTAGATGTAGAGCAAATACATCATGATTCTCTTGGAGCCAAGCGACAAATCGATAAGATANGTCAGGAGAAAAAGCGATCAATTTAGCAGAAAATATTCTATCTTCATTGCAAGCCGGAAAATCGATTATTTTAGTGACTTCTTTTGATGCTGCTTTCCCCTATTTACTCACATCTGAACATCCTATCCCCGTCTCGGATCAAATTTTTATAGAAACCTTAGAACCCCCTCCTACCTTACTCATTATTGGAGCAGGTCATATCGGAGAAAAGTTAGCTAAAATTGCTGATTTTATGGGCTTTCAAATCGTGATCCAAGATTCTCGTCCTGAATTTACCTCTCCTGAACGATTTCCCCCCAATTCCTTGATTTTTAATCAAAGTATTGCAACCGTTTTACAACAATTAACGTCCCCAAAAAACTTATATATTGCTTTAGTAACAAGAGGTTATGAATATGATATTGAAGCTTTAAAAAGTATTTTAAATATTAATTTACCGTATCAATATATTGGCATGATTGGCAGCCAAAAACGAATCCAAGTTGTTTATAAAGCTTTACAGAATTGTGGGATTTATTCTCATCAACTTCAGCCAATTCATTCTCCTATTGGATTAGATATTGGTGCTTTAACCCCTGAAGAAATTGCGATTAGTATTGCTGCGGAATTAATTCAAGTTTACCGATCTAAACGTTAATTGTATTCTAGGAAAAGGGTCTTGATGGATTTAATATGGCGTTTTGGCGTACCTATTATCACTTAGTTTGGGCAACAAAAAATCGACAACCTTTGATAACGGCTGATCGAGAATCAGAGCTTTATGGTTATATTATTGGTAAAGCCGATTATTTAGGATGTATTGTTCATGCAATTGGGGGTGTGGAAGATCACATTCATCTTGTGGTTTCTATTCCTCCAAAATTATCGGTTTCTGAATTTGTCAAAAAAATTAAAGGGAGTAGTGCTTATCATTTGAATCATACGCTTTCAACTTCGGGGTTAGGGTTTAGTTGGCAACATGGGTATGGGGTTTTAACATTAGGAGGGAAACAATTGGAAGATGCTAAAGCTTATGTGAATAATCAAAAACAACATCATTGTTATGGGACTACAATTTTGGGTTTAGAACCAGATTATCAAGATAAGGATTAGATGCTTTAAGCTCTGAGCCGTGAAATCAATTTCCGGCTTAGAGCTTAAACCCGTTAAAACGGGTTGTTTTTTGAATTTTTAACTATCTTTAGATAGTTTTAGCTTTTAGCCCGAAATTTATTTCAGGGAAACTCAGATTTTGAGCGGATTAAGTTAAAAGCTAAATCTGTCCCATCCAGATAGAGCCGTGAAATCAATTTCCGGCTCAGAACTTAAACCCGTTAAAACGGGTTATTGTTTTAATTTTTAACCATCTTTAGATGGTTTTAGCTTTTAGCCCGAAATTTATTTCAGGGCAACAAACCTGATAGGAAATAACCCGTTTCTCCTACAACCTTTCTAACCAATTTTGCAAAGCTATATTAATCAGATTTTCTAGTTGATTCAGAGATTCTATAGAATCTATTACCTGGATAAATTTTTCAAAATCTTTGTAGTGATAGACTTTATCAATAGATCTTTTACCTTTAAGAATATACCCAATAAGATTTATCTGTTGAAAGTCATTTGTAAAAATTTGCATTTTACCTAAAGGATATTTAGAACCCATAACTTGCCGATCTGGGATTGGTAAATAGAGATAAAAGAGATTATCTTGACGAATTTCAACACAAATATTATCTTTACCTCGTCCGTACTTAATAACTCCTGGGGCATAAATTTCTTGAATTTTTTCGTGAAAACACAAAATATGTTTTCTCAACTTTAAAATATCTTGTTGTTTTTCGGGTGAGCAATTTGCTATTATTTTTAGTAAACTATTAGGTGGATGGGGTAAATAACAGGATAAATCAAATACATCATTTTTATCATAATTTATTTTTGTACAAACAGTTTTTTCTCTATCAATATTAGTTAAAGATAGAGCTAAACTATCCGATTGTTCAAGAATCTCAAAAGAGAAAAACTCTAAAGATAGCTTGCTATGTTCTTTGTCAACAAAATTGTGTTTATGAAAGCTGGGCATAATCGCCATTAGACGGATAGGTTTATTATAATCTATCTCCAAATCAATCGGCTTAACCATAATCAAATTATTATAGTAACGAGTGAGTTGTTGAACCACTCCTCGATCTGTAATATTTTTTAGCTCTATTACAACTATAGCANGCTGGGGCTGAAACCGGAGCAACAGGCTTGCTAACGGTAGGAGCAGGGATAGACGGTTGAACCGTTGGGGTTGAAGTTGAACCTCCAGAAGCGGCTTGCACATCTTCGGCGACGATGCGACCATGGGGGCCACTTCCGCTTAATCTGGCTAAATCAATATTGAGTTCTTTAGCTAATTTCCGGGCGCGAGGAGAAGCAACAATTCTGCCATTGCGAGAGGTTGTCGGGGGTGCGGCTGCAACTGTTGCAGTGGTTGCCTGTGAACTGGCTGCAACGGCTTGAGCCACGGGTGCTGGGGCGGATGTTGTCGCACTCTGAGAAGAAGCTTTTTGTTTCGCCTGTTCAATTTCAGCTTGGGTTTCTGCGATCAACGCAATGGTATTACCCACAGGGGCCGCTTCTCCGGCCGGAACAATAATGGTCGCTAGATATCCTTCATAAAAGGATTCCACATCCATATCGGCTTTATCTGACTCAACGATCAGAACGGTTTCCCCTTTTTCCACCTTATCACCGGGGGATTTTTGCCAAGAAACGATTTTACCCTCCGTCATCGTTGAACTAAGGGCAGGCATAAAAACTTCGTGAATTGCCATAAGCGCTAAAAAAAATAAAAGTTCAAACGTGATCAATAAGCGTTGACTGTTAAGCGTCAAAACTTCGACCCTTCGCAAGCTCAGGACATCGCAAGACTTCGGCTTGAGCGAGCGTCGAACGCTCAGTGTAAAGCCGTCAACAGCCAACTATTAACGGTCAACCCTCAACCGTCAACCCCCCTTAAATGTCTCCGCGAATTTCTTCAATGAGACCATCTCGTAAGAGAATTTCGACTTGCATTTTAGTGATCAAATTGTCGCCTTCTACAACGGTAAAGATGCTTTCAATTTGTCCTTGACTCACTTCTTGTTCGAGTTCCAACGTTTGAACTTGTTGGAGTTGTTGCAAGTTTTGATTTTTCTGATCTAAGAGTTGACTTTTACGTTCATTCACCTGAACTTGTATCTCTTCTACTTGTTGCAGGGCATCGGGGCCAAGGGGTTGCAGACTTTGGCGTTTAATTTCTGCAATCATCCGTTGTCCTTGCATTTCTAACTGTTGCAACTGACTATCAATTTGATTAATTTGGACTTGAAGTTGCTGTTGAGCTTCTTCCTTCCAACGGGGTGTGACCACCGCTTTCACGTTGATCGGTCGTTTTAACAGTAATTGTCTGAGATTGTCCATAAGTTATTCTGTTTGTCCGTTGTCAGTCCTCCGTCACCCGTAACCTGTAGGGGGACGCGCACGCCCCCCGTACACAACCGTACATCGACTGCATCCCACAAGGATATGCAAAGATGGTGACGGCTATCCTCAGTTGACAAGTTCTTATTCACCTTTGACTGCTAACGGGTGACGGTTTCATACATTTTGTTAATCATATCGCGGTAGCGTTCCATTACAACGGGGCGCTTAACCTTCAAGGTTTGGGTTAACATCCCATTTTCCATAGAGAAGGGTTCTGAAAGTAGCTGAAACGGGCCAATACGATCATCAATGCGATAACTGGGACGGTTTTTAACTTCGCGGTTGAGTTCTTCTCGAAACAAGCTTTGAACCGCAGGACTGTCTAAGGTAATTTCCTGAGTTGGGTTCAGGGATGCTTCGGAAGATTTTAAGGTTAAATTTTGGTGAATTGCCCATTGTTTTAAAGCATCTAAATTCGGAACAATTAAAGCCCCTAAGCATTTTTGATCTTGACCGACTAACATGATTTGATCAATATAAGGACTGCGTAAACAAGCATCTTCAATGGCTTGGGGTTCAATATTTTCACCATTGGTTAAAACAATTGTATCTTTCGCCCGACCCGTTAATACTAAGTCGTTGTCCGGGGATAACCAACCTAAATCTCCGGTATCAAACCAGCCATCACCATCAATGGCTTTGGCTGTGGCTTGGGGATTTTCAAAATATCCTGTCATTACCTGTGGCCCCCTGGCTAATACTAACCCCTTTTGACCCCAGGGCAAGATTTGACGGGTTTCGGGGTCAACGATGCACAGTTCTGTTTGGGGAATAGGTTTACCCGATGACCCGCGTAAATTATGCCATTCTCGACGGGCACTTAACACCGGGGCGGTTTCTGTTAAACCATAGCCAACTAATAAATTAATTCCGACAATTTCATAGAAATTTTCTAAGTGCATGGCTAGGGAACCCCCGCCACTAATGGCAAATTTCAGTTGTCCCCCTGTGGCTTCTCGAACTTTTTGATACACTAAGCGATCGCCTAAATAATGAATCGGCGCTAATATCCAGGTTTGTAACTGGGCGAGGAATTTTTCAGAAGTTGAAGGAGAATCTAAATTTAAGGTTAATCCTTGAACAAGGCGACAAGCTAAAATATATCTTTCACTGATGGAAAACAAGAAATTAACAATTTTTTGTCGAAGGGCAGGTTGTTCTCGAAATTGTTTTTGTGCACTTTCATAAATTGATTCCCAAATTCGGGGAACACTGACCATATAATGGGGTTGAAATTGCTTTAAGTCTTGCTTAAAATAACGAATACTTGTATAAACAACGGTGCATCCTTGGGATAAGCAAAAATATTGTCCGGTGCGTCCCAAGGTATGCCAAGTGGGAAGAATACTGAGGAAGATTTCACCTGGGTCGGGGTGAATGACATCAGGAATCGCATTAATTTGATGCAGTAAATTTTCATGGGTTAACATTACTCCTTTCGGTTTTCCAGTGGTTCCTGAAGTATAAAGGAGTGTGGCTAAGGTATCAGGATGATACTGTATGGGTTTAAGGGGGGTATTTTTCCCTTTTTCCATCAGTTGGTTAAAATTTAAAACGGGAATGGTGGGTAAATCACGGGAATTGGGGGTTTCATCAGACAGTAAAATTACGAATTGAATCGGTAGATCTTCAATTTGGGGACGCAATTTTTTCAACAAGGCAAAGTTTTCTACCACTAAGCCTGTACTGCCACTATCTTTAAGAATATAAGCTAATTCTAAGGGATCGGCTGTTGCTCCTCGTACCACATCTGCCGCCCCAGCCGTGAGGATTCCTTGATCTGCAATCATCCACCGGGGGCTATCATCGGAGAATAAAGCGATCCGTACAGGTAAAGCTTCCGTTGTGGCTTCTATTCCCAGGGTTTGTAAGCCGGTGGCAAATTGTTGAATTTGTTGCCACACTTGCGAATAGGTTAGGCGAACTTCTGGTTTCCCGTGAGGGTCATGTAGCGCAATAATTTGACCGACATTTTGATCCAAAATTGGCCAAATTTCAGGAAAACAGTGTAGAGAAGAATACAGAGAACGCCAGTCAGTAGGATTAATCATAGACAGCCATGTTAGTTAATCAACAACGTTGAAAGGAATCCCTAAAATTAGAGGATTCTATTTTGATACTGTGACTATCTTAACGGAGCAAGAGGACTCTCTAGGGAAATAGCGGACAGATTTTTGTCTGGCTTAGGTTTAGGCGATAGAATTTTGATTAATAATTAACCGTCAACCCGAATAATTTATGACGGGTAATAAAAACTGTCGCTGAATTGCAGCAATATCAATGGTACTGATAAAGCGCACTTCAGAACGACTATATCGATCTTGTCGAATAGCGGCTTCTTGAACTAAATTTTCATAGCTACTTCGCTTCAACATTAATATATCGCGTTCTGCTAACGCATCGGCTAAGGTTCCTTCTTGGAAGGGCGTAGTTGAGTTGGTTCGATTAATTTGTTTAATTAAAGTTACCAATTCAGTCGTTATTAATTCTAATTCCGCTAATAAATCTTCGGGGTTTTCCGCCGGTTGTTCCCCTTCCTGTACTTTTGCAATTAGGGATAACCGTTGTCTTAATTGCGCTATTTTTTTCTGAGAATCCCCTCGTAAAATCAAGGCTTCAGCTAATTTCAAACTCGCTCACCTCCATCCCACTTACAGTTTCGTTTTTTTGGGTATTTTTTATTCCTAATTAATGTACTACATAAATAGTACATTGTTGTCAAGGGGAGATTGAAAAAATTTTGGTCACAGTCATTCTGGAGAAGATCTTGACAAATATAGATAATTGTGCAGAGATGGGAATAATCGGAAATCCCAACCCTTAAAACCTACAGCCTATGCAAAACAACACCTTCAGCCTCACGATTAATGGTGAAAAGGTTTTGATTCAAGACCTTTCCCCGACCCTAACCTTGCTGGAATACTTGCGCCGCAGTGGACGGGTGGGGACGAAGGAGGGGTGCGGGGATGGGGACTGTGGAGCTTGTACAGTGGCGGTTGTGGGTCAGGGGTCGAATGGACAACCCCAATATCTAGCGATGAATAGCTGTTTAATTCCCTTGGCTGCGATGGCGGGACGGGAAATTATTACTGTTGAAGGGGTTGGGAAAGACGGTCTGCATCCGGTACAGGCGGCGATGGTGAGTTTGGGGGGTTCCCAATGCGGTTATTGTACTCCGGGTTTTATTATGAGTTTGTTTACGGCGTACTACAAAGGTGAGGTTAATGATGAATCTTTAGAAGGAAATTTATGTCGATGTACGGGTTATTTACCTATTCGTCGAGCCGCAGAACTCGTTAATCATACCCATCCTTGTGATCAATTTAGTGAACGATTAACACAAATTGATTTATCGGTTAATTCTGTCCATTATATCACTCCTCATCAGCAGTTTTTCCGTCCGCTTCAACTCTCTGAAGTTTTAGAGCTTTTACAACAGTATCCCCATGCTAAATTAGTCGCAGGAGCAACGGATTTAGGCTTAGAAATGAGCCATCATTATCAAGAGTTTCCGACTTTAATTTCTTTAGAATCTGTTGCAGAACTTCTGGAACTTAAACAAACTTCAGATTATGTAGAAATTGGGGCTGCAATTCCTCTAAGCCAGATTGAAGAAAACTTAAAGGGAATATACCCTAGTTTAGATGAAATGTTATCTTGGTTTGCGGCTCGACAAATTCGTAACCGGGCTACAATTGGAGGTAATTTAGCAACCGCTTCTCCTATTGGAGATTTAGCTCCTGTTTTATTATCTTTAGATGCAAAATTGCGGTTAGCGAGTTTAAGGGGAGAACGGATAATTGCCATTGCTGATTTTTTTAAAGGGTATCGTCAAACGGAATTACAATCCCAAGAAGTGATTGTGTCTATCATTATTCCTAAAAACATAACTGCTAATGTTGTTCATCGTTTGAGTCAATCGTATAAAATTGGAAAACGGGGAACCGATGATATTAGTATTGTTTCCGCCGCTTTTACCATTGATTTAGATATCAATAATACGATTATTCATACCAGACTTGCCTATGGTGGAGTTGCAGCCATTCCGATTCGAGCGATTAATATTGAAACAATGCTGATTGGAAAACCTTGGAATTATGCAACAATTCAAAATGCTAAAATTTTATTAAAAGATACCTTTAACCCTTTAACTGATTTGCGAGGAAGCGCAGATTACCGTAAACAATTAGTTGCTAATTTATTTGAAAAATTCTTTATCGAATTTTCTCCCATTACCTTGCTATAAAATTATGAAAGACAATCCTAAATCCAAATCCCATGAAAGTGCCATTAATCATGTTAGTGGAAAAGCAATTTATACCGATGACCAACGACTCCCAAGCGGAATGTTATATTTATGGCCAGTTTTATCTTCCTATGCTAAAGCAAAAATATTAAAAATTGATACTGCAAATCTGAATCATATTCCGGGGTTTGTTACCCTTTTAACGGCTGATGATATCCCTGGAATCAATAACACGGGAACTATTAAGCATGATGAGGTTTTATTACCCCATGATGAAGTTAACTATTGGGGTCAACCTGTGGTTTGGGTCGTTGCAGAAACAGAAATTGCAGCCCAAAAAGCAGCAGAAATGATTAAAATTGACTATGAAGTCTTAACCCCAATTTTAACGATTCAAGATGCTATCCTAAATAATAGCGTTCATGGCGATACAAATATAATGCGTCGAGGAAACCTCACAACTGCTTTACAAAAATCTGATTTTATTTTAACGGGGAATATTGAAATACAAGGTCAAGATCATTTTTATTTAGAAACACAAGTTGCTTGGGTAATTCCTAATCTTGAAGACGGTTATCAAGTTTATTCTTCTACTCAACATCCCAGCGAAACTCAAGCCATTATTTCAGAAGTTTTAGGGATTCCTCGTAATCAAATTGTTGTCACTTGTTTAAGGATGGGAGGAGGGTTTGGAGGGAAAGAAACCCAAGCGAACCCCATCGCAGCTATTGCCGCTTTAGCAGCTAAAAAAACCGGATGTCCGGCGAGAGTTCGACTCAAACGAGATCAAGATATGATTACCACCGGAAAACGACATCCTTTTTTAGCCCAATATCAAGTTGGATTTAACTCAGACGGTCAACTTTTAGCCTTAGATATTGATTTATATTCCGATGGCGGTTGGAGTGTCGATTTATCCTTTCCCATCATGCAACGGGCAATGTTTCATATTGATAATTGTTATTATATTCCTAACTTGGAAGTTCGGGGACAAGTGGTAAAAACGAATAAAGTTTCTAATACAGCTTTTCGGGGATTTGGGGGGCCACAGGGGATGGCAATTATTGAACAGATTATCGATAAAATTGCGCGTAAATTAAGTTTACCGCCTGAAACCATCCGAGAACGTAATTTTTATCACGGAGAAGGGGAAACTAATACCACCCATTACGGTCAAGAAATTGTTGATAATCGAATTGTACGAGTTTGGGAAGAAGTCAAACAAAAATCAAATTTTGAATCTCGAAAACTAGAAATTGAACAATTTAATCAAAATCATGATTATCAAAAACGAGGGTTAGCGATGACTCCGGTTAAATTTGGGATTTCTTTTACTAAAACCGAATATAATCAGGCGGGAGCTTTAATATTAATTTACCAGGATGGCAGTATTCAACTCAATCATGGCGGCACAGAAATGGGGCAGGGTTTACAAACGAAAATGTTACAAGTTGCATCACAAGCTTTAGGGGTGAATATTAAACGATTTAGAATCATGCCCACCAGTACGGATAAAGTTCCCAATACCTCAGCAACGGCGGCTTCTAGTGGTTCAGATTTGAACGGTCAAGCGGTTAAAAATGCCTGTGAAATCCTAAAACAACGATTAGCAGAAGTCGCTGCAAAAGTATTAAATCTTGATGAACCTCAAGATTTAATTTTTGAGGAAGATTGGATTTATTGTCAAAGTTATCCCCGTTATAAAATAGCCTTTGATGAAGTAGTTAAACAAGCTTATAATCAACGAGTGAGTTTATCGGCAACGGGCTATTATCGTACCCCAAATATTGATTATGATCCTAAACTGGGCAAGGGTAGACCTTTTTATTATTATGCTTATGGGGCGGCTGTCAGTGAGGTAGAAATTGATGGGTTTACGGGAACGTTTAAACTGCGTCAAGTGGATATTGTACAGGATGTGGGAGAATCGTTAAATCCTTTAATTGATATTGGGCAAATAGAGGGGGGTTTTGTGCAAGGAATGGGATGGTTAACGATGGAAGAATTAGTTTGGGATGAACAGGGAAGATTGAAAACTTTTGCCCCCAGTACCTATAAAATTCCCACTATTAAAGAAATTCCTAAAAACTTTAACGTTCATTTATTAAAACGGGCTGCCCAGGATGGCGTAATTTATGGTAGTAAAGCCGTCGGAGAACCTCCTTTTATGTTAGCAATATCGGTGCGGGAAGCAATTCGAGATGCAATTGCAGCCTTTGGTCATACTGATTCTATTTTTTTAGCTTCTCCAGCCACACCAGAAGTGATTTTAAATGCTATTGAACAGGTACAATTAAAGTCAGTAAACTCCTTGGAACATTGAGGAATTTAATCAGTCCTTCATCCTAATATACCCATTTCATCACTTGCCTTTCTAACTTCATGATTATTCAATTTTATCAACAACTGATTCAGGTTTTATATGAAGGTGCTGTGGTCGTTGCAACCGTAACCCGTGTTATCGGTTCAGTCCCTAGAGAACTGGGGGCAAAAATGATCATTTGTGAGGATGGTCGCACGTTTAATACTATTGGCGGAGGTGCAGGAGAAGCAAAAGTTATTCAGCAAGCTAGAGAGGTTTTAAAAACCGGAGAAAAACAATGGGTTGATATCGATTTATCAGGCGCACCACAACGAGAAACTCAGNTAATCAATTTCAATCTTATTTTCCGAATGGATAACTCTACTTTTTATGACTTGTTGATTTCGGAGACTGACAGAAGAGGGATATTTACTTAAATTATATAACGGTTGTTGACGATTTTCTGCAATAGCAACCTTAGCGATCGCTTTTTCAAACGCCTCCCCCTGTAAGGTCACCTCATATTTTTTTTTCGCCTCTAAAACCGCTTGTTTTGTAGGTTCTAAGACCGCATCTAAACGCCGCAATACAATCAAAGGTAACATCACTCGCCGATATTGAGGCGGACGATAAGGGCCACGCAGTTTGTCAGCAATACTCTAAATAAAACCGACTAATTCTTGATGATTATTTTCTGTCCGTTCCTGTGAGGTCATGAGGGGTAAGCGAGAGTTACTAATATTTGTATTATCTCATCTAATCTTCCATCCTTTAAGTATTTTTTCCCTGTAGAGACGCGCCATGGCGCGTCTCTACGTGGGTTAATGGCGCGTTATTTCATATTACATTGTTAAGACTAATTTTCCTTTCATTCCTCCCGCTTCTAATTGTTGATGAGCTTCGGCTGCTTCTGCTAAAGGAAAAGTTTGATTCACAACAATTTTTAACTTCCCTTCATCCATTAACCGAGCGCATTGTTGTAATATTTTTGTTTGATCCAATTGATCATCCATGCGAGATTGTAACATTGGCGTTAACATTAATTCTAAACTAATGCGTAAATTTTTTAACCGAGCATCCTTGAAGCTTCCAAACTTCGGATCAGGTTCTAAAATGGTGACTAAATCCCCATAATTTTTAATCGCAAAAACCGTTTGATAAAACACCTCTTTACCAACGGTATCAAAAGCTAAATCAACTCCTTCTCCCTGCGTCCATTCTAACACGTTTTCAACAAAATCTGTTTGTTTATAATTAATAACAAAATCAGCCCCTAATTGTTTCACAAAATCTATATTTTCATCAGAACCAACGGTTGTTGCTACCTCTGCTCCTTGTAATTTTGCTAATTGAATAGCCACATGACCCACACCGCCAGCACCTGCATGAATTAATACTTTTTGTCCTGGTTGTAATCGTCCTCGATCATACAACGCTTCCCAAGCGGTAATTAAAACTAAAGGAGATGCAGCCGCTTCAATAAAACTCAAACTTTGGGGTTTAAGCGTTGCAAACTTTTCATCAACAACGATTAATTCTGCATAATTTCCAGACTGTTCACCTAGTCCCCCCTGACAAAAATAAACCGCATCTCCGACTTGAAATTTTTCGACCTCAGAACCCACAGCCTCGATAATTCCCGCCCCATCACAGCCTAAAATTGAGGGCATTTGATCCGGGTAAAAAGTCCCCCGACTGCGTAATTTTGTATCAATGGGATTAATTCCCGCCGCTTTTAAACGAACTAAAATTTCGGTTTCAGATTGAATTTTAGGATCGGGTACGTCTTGAAGTTGTAAAACATTCGGTTCCCCAACTTCGGTCATGATAATAGCTTTCATAAATCAGTTATCAGTTATCAGTTATCAGTCAACATTGATTAGCTAATAATAATCAGTCAACCGTCAATAGTCAACCGGAATCCGTGATCATTTTTGAAGAAGCTTAAGTTAACAGTTTAAAACTATTAACTGTTAACTCTTTCACTGATAACTGATAACTGATGACTGTATTACATCGTCAAAGATTGAACATCGGTTTCAATTAATTTTGCCAAACTTTGCAGGAATGCGGCTGCATCTGCCCCATAAATAATGCGATGATCACAAGTAATATTAACTTGCATTTGGCGTTTAACAGCCATTGAACCATCGGCAGAAACCACTAATTGGGGACGAGACGCACCCACCGCCAAAATTGAACCTTGACCTTGAGGGAGAATGGCATCAAAGCGATCTACACCAAACATTCCTAAATTAGACAGAGTGAAGGTGCCACTGCTGTATTCATCCGGTTGTAACTGTTTTGCCCTAGACCGTTCGACTAAATCTTGCCAAGTGCGAGACAAGGAATAAATATCAACTTGATCGGCATTTTTTAACACCGGAGTAATTAAACCGCCATCGGGCATTGCCACAGCGATCGCAATATTAATACCCTGATGATATTGAATCCCATTTTCGACATAACTGGCATTGACAATCGGATGTTTTTGTAACGCCAGTGCCACCGCTTTTGCTAATAGTGCGGTCATGGTGACGCCTTTGGATTTCAGTTGTTTATAAAGCTGATCCAAAGCATCCGTTGTGATGGTATATCCCACCCGGAACACCGGAACCGATAAACTCGCCGTCATATTTCTGACAACGGCATTTTGCAGGGTGTTCATNTAAGCCATTCATAATTTTTATTGTTATAATCAAGTAGTGTATATCATTATATCATGCTCTTGATAATGATTTAGGACTGCTATAATTGCTGATCTTTATCCAAAGCCAAAATGTCACAAATCTCTCCATTTACTTTGTATTGGCGTTTTAATGGAGTAAGCTCCAACAGATTCCTCAAATTATCCCAAACAAAATCTTCTAATACTTTTTCGTTTCCAAAACTCCACTTATTTCCCCCTTTCTTGAGTAGGGTGTTAATTTCTGGAGGACGGATAGATTTACCATTTTGTGAACGTTGTCTTGATTGTTTGAGAAGTTTTTCTCTATGAGCTTTTGCCTCTGCTAAAATTTCATCTGCTTTTAAAATTCGGCTGAATGGGCATCCCATATTAATACAAAAATGTAATTAACTATAATCATGATTTTATTATATTGGTATCACTTGTTGATGCGATCGCTATTTTGTTAAGTAAGAATCTCAAAAAATACCTGACTCACCCATCAACTCAATGTTATGAAAACATGACATTTAATTACCCCGTGTGTCCACATCCCAGTGATATAATTAAAAATTGGCTTTTTATAGACCTAACCCCCCTTCTCAACCTTAGAAGTGGGATTTTGTAGTGACTCAAATCTCTTATCGGTAGCAACCTGTAGCGTCTACCCTATTCTAACTAAAATGACAGATTCAATTCGTTTCCTGATGTGTCCTCCAGACCACTATGATGTGGACTATGTAATTAATCCTTGGATGGAGGGCAATATCCACAAATCCTCCTTTGATCGAGCCAGAGAACAGTGGCAAAGTTTGTACCATCTTATCAAAGAAAACGCCATTGTTGACTTAGTAACCCCCGCAAAAGGTTGGCCGGATATGGTATTTACCGCCAACGCTGGGTTAGTGCTCGATAAAACCGTCGTTCTTAGTCGTTTTTATCATAAAGAACGTCAAGGGGAAGAACCCTATTTTAAAATTTGGTTTGAAAGTCAAGGATTTACCGTTCACGAACTTCCAAAAGACCTCCCCTTTGAAGGTGCTGGAGATGCTTTATTTGACCGAGAAGGACGTTATTTATGGGCAGGATATGGCTTCCGGTCTGAACTTGATTCTCATCCCCTAATTGCAGAATGGCTGGATATTGAAGTTCTATCTCTGCGGTTAATGGATGAACGGTTTTATCACCTGGATACCTGTTTTTGTCCGTTAACAGGTGGGTATTTAATGTATTATCCTCCTGCCTTTGATTCCTATTCAAATCGCTTAATTGAATTGCGAGTTCCCCCAGAAAAACGGATTATTGTTGAAGAACCCGACGCCGTTAACTTTGCTTGTAATACCGTCAATATTAATCAGATGGTGATTATGAATAAAGCCAGCGATAACTTAAAAGCTCGACTGCAAGAAGCTGGTTTTACCGTCCTTGAAACTCCCTTAACAGAGTTTTTAAAAGCAGGGGGAGCCGCCAAATGTTTAACCCTGCGGGTGACAGAACCGATTATTATTGATCGTCACGCTGTCATCAATATTGAAAGCCGCACCGTCCTGATGGAAGGACATTTATTAGATGCTGGCTTAATTAACCGCGCCTTAGATTTAGTCGTGGAAGGCGGCGGAAGTTTCCAAGTCCTAAACTTTAACTTAGGAGAACAACGACAAAGCACCTCGAAAGCAGAGATTAAAATATCTGCTCCTTCCCATGAGGTGATGGAAGAAATTATTAGCCAATTAATTGATATTGGCGTTGTTTCCCTGGACGAAGATCAACGCGATGCTCGCTTACAACCCGTCGAACAAGATGGTGTTGGCCCCGATGATTTCTATGTGTCCACCATTTATCCGACTGAAGTTCGGGTAGATGGACAATGGCTAACGGTTCAAAATCAACGCATGGACGGTGCGATCGCCATTTCCGAAACCCCCAACGGTCTTGTCGCTCAATGTAAGATTCTACGGGACTTAAAACTCGGTGAACGAGTGGTGGTAGATGTCGTCGGTCTGCGGACGATCCGCAAAACTGAATCCCGTGAACCCCGCAATGGCCCTCAAGAATTCAGCTTTATGTCTGCTGGAGTATCCAGTGAACGCCGCGTTGAGTTAATTGTCGAACAAGTGGCTTGGGAACTGCGCCAAATTCGCGATCGCGGCGGTAAAGTTGTGGTGACGGCTGGCCCGGTTGTGATTCATACCGGAGGGGCTCAACATTTATCCCATCTGATCCGCCAAGGCTATGTGCAGGCGTTATTAGGGGGAAATGCGATCGCCGTTCACGATATGGAACAATCGATCATGGGAACCTCCCTCGGTGTGGATATGAAACAAGGTGTCGCTGTTAAAGGAGGTCATCGTCATCACCTTAAGGTGATTAATAGTGTTCGTCGTTGCGGAAGTATTGCCGCCGCCGTTGAACAGGGAGTCGTCAAGAGTGGAATTATGTACGAATGTGTGAAAAATAATATTCCCTTCTCCTTAGCGGGTTCGATTCGGGATGATGGCCCCTTACCGGATACGCAAATGGACTTAATTAAAGCTCAAGAGCATTATGCGGAACTGTTACGGGGTGCAGATATGATTCTGATGCTATCCTCAATGTTACATTCCATTGGGGTTGGCAATATGACGCCTTCCGGGGTGAAGATGGTGTGTGTGGATATTAACCCGGCGGTTGTGACCAAACTCAGCGATCGCGGTTCTGTAGAGTCTATTGGCGTTGTTACCGACGTCGGACTGTTCCTGAGTTTGTTAGTGAATCAATTAGACAAATTAACCAGTAAATACGGCGTCGTACAAGTTGGTTAATTGAGAAACCGGGTTTCTGCGTTAAGCTTTGCTATTAATAGAAAGATTGATTAAGAAACCCGGTTTCTGGTTTCTGACCCCCATATTGCTTTACAGTAAATTTTCTATCCAACAAAGATAGGGGGATAGAACATCTCTAGCAATAGAATTATAAAACCTTTCATCTGCTGTTACCATCTGGCATTGATTCATAACAGCTAAGGAGAGATAAACGCAATCATAAACAGCTTGGTCAACTCTAACAGCAATTTCTAAAGCCGTTGGCATTAAAGACTGTGAGGGATAGATTTGTAAATCCCCTGTCATCAGAACAGTTAAATCAGTTTGAGCGAGTTCTAAAGTTGTTTCTCCGTCGGACTCGTTTCCATAAAATGTTACCAATTTCCGAAAAAAAGAAATCAGGCACTAATAATTCATAGGCATCATCCAAGAGACGCTGGGCAATTTCAGAATGAATCTCAGGCAAGACCCATTTGATAGCGACATTGGCATCAACAACGAATTTACTCAACGATTTCTATCCTCTCTTAGGAATGAAAAACCAATAAGGTGACTAATTGAGAAATAGTTTACAGTGGATCAAGGTTTCCAGGGTTTAGTTGTGCAAGTTATTTATTTTTCATTCCTTAGCAATTCTACACTATCACTAAAGGTCTGATTGCCATGTTTTTGACGTGCTGTTGCAAGTTGGGAGCGAAAATTAGCCCTTGTAGAAACTTGAGAGGTTATTTCTGCTTCCACTGTTCGAGCGAGAATAGCTTTGATTTCATCCTCTAAACTGCGGTTATGCTTTTGCGCTAGACTCTGGATTTTTTCAAAAATAACAGGGTTAAGATTATTGAGAATAATCGAATTCATATTGTTTACAAAAACGGTTAATCTCTATTTTAGACGCAGAATTAAGATTTACCAAGGTTTGGGGTGTGGAGATGTTTTTTGCGATCGCATTTTAAATCTACATCATGATCGAACATAGGAAATCCGGTTCCTGAACCCCACCAGCACCTCCTAGAAACCGGGTTTCTACCTTAACCTTTGCTACTAACAGAAAGATTATTTAAGAAACCCGGTTTCTGACCCCCAGCATTTGCTAGAAACCGGGTTTCTGTCTTAACCTTTGTTGCTAATAGAAAGATGGCATAAGAAACCCGGTTTCTGAACCACCAGAAATATTACATTGGGAATTCTCTACATTCTTTTTAAATTAAACTTCAACATATTCAGATATTGACGTAGGTTCAGGGATGGGTAAGCCTTCGATTTCTAATCCTTCCAGATGAAAAATAATTGCTTCTTTAATTTCTTTTTCAACTTCTTCTATTGTGTAACCTGTTGCAACACATCCCGGCAAATCTGGAACATAAGCACAATAGTTACTTTCAGCTTTTTCAATGATAATGGCATAACGTTTCATTGAGTAATTTCTCTATCTTTTACTTTCATCTTAATTCCTATTGACCGTTCCCTTTTATATCGAAAATTGGGTCAAACAGAACCCCAAAAACTCGACTTGATAAAGGGCTGAAATTGTTAGAGATTACAGCTTACAGTTCTTGACGTGAGAGAAGCAACGCAAGAACACCACCCTTACCTCCGCCCCAACCAGACGTAAATACACGAGGGAGGTGGCCTACGGGAGCTTGGAATGAAAAGGTTAGATGATCATAGTTCATCCAACTACTGTTCTTTCTCCATCCAACGCGATCGCCTAACTTTTTCTCTGTCTCATAGTCAACCTTACCCCCAACTTCTAGCCAGATTTCCTGCTGGATACTGAAACCAAAGCGACCGTTACTATATTTGACCCATAACTGATCAATAGTGCGTAAATCCTCACATGGGAAATTATTAATATCTTCACGGATTAACCATAGTTCCTGTGTTCTTCCTGCTACTTCTAACATTTTATTGGCTGTTTCTCGATCAGCTTCTTTCCACTTTCCGGCTTTCAAAAGTTGTTCTAATTGATCATAATTAACCCCTTTAGCTGACTTTAATTCGATATTGAGTTGGGGTGTTGGTTGGGGTGTTTGTAAGGATGTTGGTTTAACAGTTAATTGTAAAGCATCCAAAACTTCTTGAGCCGTTTGAAACCGTTTTTTTGTTCCCTGTTGCAACAATTTATCTAATACTTGACCTAAGCGATCGCTCACTTTAACCGTTAAATAATCTCGCCACACCCAGTCACTTTCACTCACATCAAATAAATCAAACGGTTCAATATTGGTTAATAAATGAATACAAGTCACCCCTAAACTATATAAATCACTGGCAAAAGTCGGTTTTCCTACCGCTTGTTCCGGTGCGACATATCCCGCAGAACCAATCACCGTTCCTGTCACTGCTAACGCTGTTCTAGTGGCTGCTTTGGCGGCTCCAAAATCCACTAAAACGAATTTATGATCACTCTTTCTTCTAATAATATTTTCCGGTTTAATATCCCGATGAATCACCTGTTGTTGATGAATAAAGGTTAAAATAGGTAAGACATTTTCTAATAATTTAATAATTTTATCTTCTGAAAAAGCTCCTGTTTCAGACAATTCTTGATTTAAGTTTTGTCCTTCAATATATTCTTGAACCAGATATTGACGGTGATCTTGACTAAAATAGGCGAATAATTCAGGAATTTGGGGATGTTTGCCTAACTGTTCTAATTGTATCGCTTCTCGTTTAAACAGTTCCTCAGCTTTTTCTTGATTATTCGTTCCTTGTGCTTGAGGAAAAAACTGTTTAATTACACAATAGGGTTGAGACGGTTTATCTTCATCCACCGCTTGAAACGTTCTGCCAAATCCCCCTTGTCCTAATATTTTTAACCCTCGATATCGTTCTTTTAAAAGTAACTTAGATCCACATTTTTGACAAAAATTAGTCGTTTTTGGGTTAGAGTGCAGGCAATCAGGGTTAAGACATTGACTCATGGTAAAGTCTGGGAATGATGAGATCTTAACTCAATCATAACAGTAAATTGTTCAGCTTGTACACACCTCCAAGAAACCGGGTTTCTGCATTAACCTTTGCTATTAACAGAAAGATAACATAAGAAACCCGGTTTCTGACCCCCTAAATTGGGTCAATTAAGTGGTAATAAAATGCACCCAAAAATCTCCATCAGGCATACAAACTCGACGGATTAAAGGGTAGGAATACCGCAAATAAGCCCCACTTAAATCGGTACGATATCCTGATGAAAACCATTCTCCATAGGGGTCATGTACCAGTAAGCCTTGTTCGTCATAACCCACCACGGGCATAACGTGACCAAAGGAGGTAAAATACCCATGAATCACCGCAGGTTTGCCATCGGCTAACCAATCTTGTAATTCCTCCATTGTCGCCCGTTCTGCAAAGTAATCTTTTGCCCCATAATCTTTAACAATTTTAGCTAAATCATAGGGGCTCCAGCGACTATAACCTTTTTGTAAGGCATATTCATAAAGTTCATCTTCAAATTGACCGCCACTGGTACGCCGACGAATTCCTAAATATTGCAAACACATAGCAATAGAAGTGACGTTACAGGAACCTGTGGGATTATAATAGTTATCCAATTGAGAACGATAGGGAAAGTTAGCCAGTTTGATACTTTGAGGACGAGGTTTAGGACAAACTAAATTTTTCCCTTGATAAATTTCGGCGTGTTGATCAAAGACATACCAAACAGATTGTTCTCCAAATTCATCAGCCCGAAATGCGACTCGAATATGACCCCGTAAAGGTTCGTAGGCGAGGAGTTTAAATTCTTGACCTGCTTTAACTCCTTGCTTTTCTGCATCACTCAGTTGAGAGGAAGCAACAGGTCTAAGTTTTAAAATAGTTTCTTTTGTAATTTTAAGAATGAGAACATCAGTAGAAATGTCTTCTCGCTTGGTTTCAATTAATTTTTTGGCGGTTTTTAATCCTAAAAATCCCGGTTCTCCGCATTCCATTAAGGTTTGAAATCGATGGAGAGCCGCTGTTGATTTAGGGCCAAATTTGCCATCTGCTGGAGGATCAAGCAAAGTCAAATTAATTAATATAACTTGAATTTGACGAGTTAATTCCTCATCAGTTGAGATCGCTTTAATATCATAACGTTGTTCTGTTCCTAGGATGTCTTGTAATTTCATATTCAGTAATTGATGCTATAAATTTAGACTGTGAGAAAAACAAATGACGATGGCAATAACTCGACCGAGGTTACAGGGGGTTAGACTACTCCTGACTTGATAAAAATTTCAGACGTTAATGATTATTCTGTAGATTAGCATAATTGGGTACTCCTCTACAAAAATTAACAATTCTCAAAGAAGATCCAGATTCCCCAGAAGGAAAGGTTTCAGGGTTGACAGTTCGTGATTGACAACTCACTGATCTTTTGTGGAAATATAGGTTGAAATCAGGATAAAACCGAAATTCTACCGCTCTTGTAAAGCGTTAAGAAACTCATTCATCTGTCATGACAAACGGGTGATCACCCCTGATGGGAGTGATCTCCTAGGGGTAATTCCCAGTCGATGATTTGAACAATCAGGATTAAATTAATCATTGAGTTTTAAGCTTTGAATTTTAGGTTCAGGAACACCCCACCCTTTCAGAATGGTATAGGCGATAATTTGATGACCTGCAATATTAGGATGAATCCCATCACGAGTTAATAGATTTTGTCCCTGTCCCCCATAACGCTGATAGGTAATAATCACATGACGAAAGGGAAAATTTAAGTCAATAAATTGACAGCGATATTGCAAAGCGACTTCCCGCATTACAGCAATATATTCTGCAATTCGTTGATTTTCTCGACTGCTGAGATCTTCATAAATAATGGTGGGGGATAGCAATAAAACAGGAATTCCTTTAGCGGTTGCAACCTGTACCATTGCCGTTAAATTTTGGCGATATTCTTGAGGTGTAGGAATATTCGGTCTGGCTGGTGTTGGAGTTTGGAAACTTTGCAAGACATCATTAACTCCAATATTAATGGTAATCAAATCGGGTTTTTGATCTAAAACATCTCGTTTAAATCGTTCCGACAGTTGGGTTGAAGTATTACCAGAAATCCCAGAACTAATTATTTCAACGGGTTGTTGAGGATACAAAAAATTTAAATAGCGTTGTAGCAACCAGACATAACCGCCATATTGTCCTCCACTTTGGGTAATACTATCCCCAACAACCACAATTCGATGTTTATTGCGTAGCACTTCCGGTTGGGGTTCAATGACGGGTTGCGGTGGGCGAGGGGTTGAGGGGGAAGTTGGCTTTTGGGGGGGCGCAGCTTCGATGCGTACCGATGGCGATGTAGAATACCATCCTAAACAACCAATCGTGATTGCAACAAGACACTGCACTACAACTGTCTGAACCTGTTTCATCTTGGAGGTGTATTGATTATGGGAAACGACAGCAACGGTGATTTTGCTGTATTAAAATCCCACATATTTTAACCAGAAATGGAAGATTAACCAAGATTAATGACTCACGGCTTGGAACAATTGTAAAGTCAAGCTTGTTCTCCACCTAGATTAAAACAAGTTAGTTAAAGGAATTGTTGGCTTTTCTTTGACATTCAGTAATCCCGTGTTACCCTAAATAGTATGCGATCGCTTCATTTTGAGTTGAATATGTTAAACTCAGGACAAATTATCCAAGACCGCTATCAACTACAATCCCAATGTGGACGTACCGCCACCGGACGTCAAACTTGGCTGGCAATAGATCGGCAAACTCAAGAAAAAGTCATTATCAAGCTGTTAGCCTTTAGTCCGCAAATGGCGTGGGAAGAATTAAAACTGTTTGAACGAGAAGCGCAGGTTTTACAAGCTTTAAATCATCCTCGAATTCCTCATTATCGAGATTATTTTTCCCTCGATCAAAGTGTTGGGGGGGGTTTACCTTGGTTTGGATTAGTCCAAGATTATATTCCCGGTTCATCGTTACAAGATTTATTAGATCAAGGACATCGGTTTACGGAATCTCAAGTTAAAAAAATTGCTAAGGATATCTTAAAAATCTTAATTTATTTGCATGAATTAAGTCCTCCGGTTTTACATCGAGATATTAAACCGAGTAATTTAATTTTAGATGATTCAGAACAAATTTATTTAGTCGATTTTGGAGCCGTACAAGCCCAAGCCAGTGTTACAGGCGTAACGTTTACTGTTGTCGGAACCAGTGGTTATGCACCCTTAGAACAATTTTGGGGTCGGGCGGTAGCCGCATCGGATTTATATGCGTTAGGAGCCACATTAATTCATTTATTAACGAATACTTTCCCGGCGGATTTACCTCAAAAAGAGGCTCGAATTCACTTCCAAGATCGAATTAGTTTAAATCCGAATTTTGTTCACTGGATTGAACAAATAACCGAAATTTCTTTAGAAAAACGCTTACAAACCTCACGGGAAGCTTTAGAGTTGTTAAAAGCGGGCAAAATTCGTCCGCAAAAGAATCAAAATATGACTCCCCAACGGGCTTTAATTAAAAAACTGAATCAACCGTTTTATAGTACGATTAATGTTGATTACACCCCAGAGCATTTAAAGATTTACTTACCGCCTAAAGGATTTGGAAAACTATTTAACCTGGAAATCGGGTGTTCTCATTTGCTCATCCTTTATTTCGGTTTTGGTTTCTTCTTATCAATTTGTATACCGATGTTTTTGAGTAATCCCCTGTTATTTTGGTTTTTGTGTTCACTCCTATTTGTTTCTGGCTTCCTGTGGATATTCTTTTTAACTGATGAAAAAACCTGGGTTGAATTTGATCACACCCAGTTTAGAATCCTGCGAAAATCCAGGGGAATTCAATATCGTTTATTATCAGCCTCTCTATCCGATATTATTGGCGTTTTTATGGAGAAAAAGCGATCTAAATATGAGATTGTCATTCGCACCACATCCCAAACCTATCGCATTGGTGAAATGTTTGTGGCGGAGGAATGCGCGTGGTTAACCCAAAAAATTCAAGATTGGCTCTATCCTCATTAAATTCATGGGTTGATTAACGGAGAGGGAGGGATTCGAACCCTCGGTACGGAGTTACCTGCCGTACAACAGATTAGCAATCTGCCGCTTTCGACCGCTCAGCCACCTCTCCAGGAGCGACAATTAAATATACTAACAGATCATTTTGGGTCTGTCTAGGGGTTTAGAAAAAAATGTGGGTTCGGGGTCGTGAGGGAACACCCCCCCTTGTAGAGAACAAACCAAGGTGTATGATTCAGCATAGACCAACGAACCCTTTTTAGCGTCTTCTCAAGCTCTGCCATGAACAGACAAGAACTTTTAGATCGGTATCAAGCGGGAGAGCGCAATTTTACCTATATTAACTTAAGTGGGGCAAATTTAAGTGGTGTCAATTTGCAAGAGATTGACCTCACGGGCGCGAACCTAACAGGCGTAAACCTCAGTTGGGCGGTGTTAAACCAAGCTCAGTTAGTGGGGGCGTGTTTTCGTCGGGCTGATTTACGCAATGCGGTATTAACGCGCAGTAATTTCAATCAAAGTAATTTGAGTGGTGCTAATCTCACTAAAGCAGATTTGCGATTTGCAACCTTGAAACAAGCAGATTTGAATTGGGCGATTTTGACAGAAGCGGATTTAAGTAATACGGATTTAACGGGTGCAAAATTAGATCAAATTAATTTAGAGCAAGCCAAATTAAATCATGCTTTATTAATGGGTGCAGAATTAATGGAGGCGAATTTAACTCGTGCGAGTTTAATTGCTGCGAATTTAACGGGAACGAATTTGCGAGAATCAAGATTAATTGGTGCAAATTTAAAAGATGCTATTCTCACTCAAGCCAATTTAACCGAAGCTGACTTAAATGGGTCTACGTTACGCTCGGCGAATTTAACCGGAGCCGATATGCACCGAGTGATTTTAACCGGGGCTGATTTAACAGAAGCCATTCTCGATAGTGCGGATTTAAGCCGAGGAAATTTAACCGGTGCTTATTTATTAAAAGCTAGTTTTAAGAAAGCGTATTTATTACGGACAAATTTAGAAGAAGTTTATCTTTTATGGGCAAATTTAAGCGAGGCTAATTTAAGAGGAGCCAACCTACGCAAGGCAGATTTAAGCGGGTCTTATTTAAGCGATACTATTTTAAGTGAAGCCGATTTACGCGATGCTTTATTAATTGAAAGCCATTTAATTAGAACCAATTTAGAAGGCGCTAAATTAACCGGGTGTTGTATTCATAATTGGGAAAAATTAGACGTTGAATTGACTAAGGTAGAGTGTGATTATGTCTATACTCAATTTGATTATACCAGTAAAAAACCCAAAAATCGTTATCCGAGTGATCGAGATTTTTTACCGGGAGAATTAGCCAATGAACCTTCGGAAGATAGCCATTTAATTACAGTAGAATTTATGGAATATCCGAATTGGGAAGCCTTAGTTTATACGTTAGTTAAAGTTGAACAGGAAAGTTATGAACTACAATTAATGATTCAAGGCTTTGAATCCCAACCTGATCAGTTTTTCTTGCAAGTAAAAGCTAATCATTTAGTGAATACGAAATTGTTAGCCGAACAAATTTTAACGTCCTATCTATCGATGAAAAAGAATATTTTACAGAAGCGATCTGATATTTTGGGACTCTTAAATTTAGAAATTCCTATTTTTAATGCCTCCCTAGATTTGCAAGAGATTCCTGAACCTGCCTTACCTCCTCCCCCAGTAGCCGAACATCATAACCATCAAGCTTTATCTCAAGAAATTTCTCGTCAAATTCAATCGATTTTGCGATCGCAAGAACCTGAAAAATTTGTCGTTAGCGTGCAAAGATTATTAGATTTTTTAACTAAAAATGGGGTAGAACTCGAAGAAATTCAACATCAAGTGATTATTCAAGGAATTGTTCAACGTGCACAACAGGAACCTTTGTTTAAAGAAAATCTATTTCGTTGGGAACAAACTGCAAATCCATCGGAACGGGTTTCATTGATGGGGGAATTAGTTCGATTTGCGATCGCACTTTTATGGGAAAAATAAATAGCTGATTTTTCAGGGGTGAATTCTTGTTTAGTGTCTAATACTACCACCACCAACGGGATGTCCAGAAGCGATCGCCTAAAAGCCAAGCTAAAACGCCACAGAGGAGTCCACCGATTACAAAAGCCATCAGAAAAGATTGAGGAAACCGCAACGCAGACAAAAATCCACCAATAATAAAACCACAGCCAAATCGAGCAATAAAAGTAATCCAATCAAATTTTGGAGGTGATGTCATAAGGGTTTTAATAAAAACGACATATTTTTACCCGCTTTTGGGGAATAGGACGCTTCACCCCCATTTACTGATAAAATCAGGGTCAAAGTGTCCTAGTAAACCCGAAAATTTTAATATTCCGTTATAAAGATGCTCTTCTTCATGTCTTTGTGGTTCCCTATTATTTACCGCCGTAATAAAATAGGATTTCTTTATCTTTTAACCCTTGAAATCCCGCATCAATTAAGAGTTGATTCAGTTCATCTTGAGCAATATGTTTAGCCCCAATGCGAACAATTCGAGACCGCATCGTATTGCTAACACCACTGCGTTGACGTCCGGCTTCTAATCCCATTACTTTATTGTAGAGATCCAGTTTCAGGGGAGGAATCGGTGTACCATCAAAATCAATTCCTTTAGCGATCGCCACATCAATTGCATCTGCGCCTGTCGTTGTATTAGCTTCCGAAGACATAAGATAATTCCGATTTCATCTTTTAACCCTTCTATTCTACCCTAATCCGGTTTAACGATACATTTGAGTTTCTAAATCTTTGATGACTCGTTGCTTATCTGGTTGTCCTTTTAAAAGTTTTAACAGTCCTAAACCTTGATGAATGGGTTTATTATTCGCAGGTTCAGCCAAACCACTCACCCCATCTATCTCATCCATAATTGTACGATAAAATGCTGCGCCAAATAAATGATGAATGGGTTTTTCATCTTCTCCAAAGGAACCCACCGCCATCCAATTATTTCCGATTGCTGTAGACTGATTTCCGGTTTCAGAAACCGCCGGAATTCCCAATTTAATTTTATCAGGGGTTGACCCTTGTGCGACTTGAGCAATCGCCACCCTAGCCGTCATTTCTACTAAAGGAACTGCACCTTTAATCATTACATTTCCTGATAATAATCCTAATCCTCCTCGCGACACAGAATTATAAGATTTTTCTGCTAATCGTTCAATTTTAACTTCAGCAATATCAATCTGTTGAATCCCCGTTGCGGGATAATCTTGAGTATTTTCCAAGATAGATTTTAGGGTGGCTTGAATGATTTTAAAGCCTTCTAAATAGTCATCACTATCAAACTCATTCTTTAAGGGGGAATCCGGTTTACGAATTAATTGATAAATCACTTTCCCAATCGCTGGAATTTCAGCCTTCATCATCCATTCATCTAAGGCAACTAAGGTTAACACATCGATAACATTTTGCCCTTCTCGAAGTTGAATATAGGTTTTAGCGTATCTTTTTTGATCAGACTCTGATAACTGGGATTGATTATAAATGGCATTAATAATCAGAATATCCAAGGCTAAAACCCTGGAGGTTACACTAGCGCGTAAATAGTATTTTTTTAAGTCTGCTTTCAAGGATGAATTGAGAATAATCGCATCAATTTTTGTTAACGCCTCTAAATCAGGAACCGCTTCCCCAGAACGAACATACTGATAGGTTCCTTTTAATCGCATTCTCTCATCTAAATCTAAATTCGATGTTTCTAATGCCTTTTCTAAGCACTGTTCTAAACCCAAAGACCGGGAATGATGACTAGCAATAATATAGCGTTGACCCATATCCGAATAAAGTTTAGAGGTCAGAACTAAATAATCTAATAAATCTAAAGCGGTAAAATCTTGAGTAGCTTGCACATTATTTAGACGGTTATAAGCTTCTAAACACCTAATTTTAGTTTGTTCATACAACGGAACTTGATTCATTAAACGATTGATCTGCCGATCTAAATTGACTTCAGAATTATAAAAGGTATGCAGCACCAAAAACGCATCATTACCTTGGACTCCACATCCTTTCATTCGTAAATTAGCGCCTTCTGTGCGGTTGGGAGGAATTCTAACGGTATAGGTTTTTCCACTTTTTAAGGTAACGGTTTGATTGCCTCCTTGATAAGCCGTTTGATAGGAAATAAAAATATGATAAAGTTCATCTAAGCTCCAATCCGGTGCATTAGGATTCGGGTTTAACGGTTCTTCTGATTCTGAACCCAAATGATCCACCCAATCTTGACCTTTTTTCCACGTCGATTCTACAGAATGGGCTGCCGTCTCTCTAATGGTTTTTCCCGCTTCCGTCGCTTTATGGCTAATCGTTTCTCCTAGATTTGATACGGACTGTTTGGCGGCTTCTGTGGCTTTTTCCGTTAAAGATTTACTGGTATTTGCTGCGGTTTGACTTACACTGTCTTTCAAACCCCCTGCTTTTTGAGTGATAGAATTCCATAAGGATTTATTTTTGCGATCGCTCATCGATTTACTCCCTCTTCAACGGCCTGAAAACCATGATATAGCAGATTGTTTGATTGAAACTCAGTTGAGTTAGAACAATAATCTTAATAACATCGGTGCGGCTGTTTCTAACATCCCCAAAAATCCACCCCTGGGTTTATTCGTGTCAGGATTTTGTCGGTATTCCAAGGTTTCTACTAACTGGAGTGAAATTTGTTCTCCCTCTGGAGAATTTAAGGTTTTATACAATTGTTGAGCTTGTTTTGCATCTCCAATTGCCCCGACTAAATCTCCTAAATCTGCCCGTGCCATACTTCGACCAAAATAGGCTGCCGCTAAATTGGGATCGAGTCTTAAGGCTTGATTATAAAAATCAATGGCATTGACATAATGACCTGACTTGGCTTCCGTCACCCCTAAACGGTAAAAGTCCTCAGCACTGCCACTATTGGCAGGAAGCCCGACCACACCCACTAACTGAGCATTGTTGAGACTTTTAGGATCTAAAATCGCATTAGTGAGATAGGAACTTCTTAAATCTGTTCCATTAAGAATAGCCCCTGTGAGATTGGCACCCGTTAAGTTAGCCCCAAATAAACTCGCTCCAGTCAAGTTAGCCCCTCGCAGATCTGCCCCTGTTAGGTTTGAGCGACTGAGATTAGCACCTACCAGGTTGGCTCCATTGAGATTAGCACCGACTAAATTAGCCAGTACCAAACCCGCACCACTGAGATCACAGTTCTGACATTGTTTTGTGGCGAGAAGTTTTTGAGTTTCTTCTAAATTTTCTGCTTTTGCTGGAGTTAGAGGACTCAGTACCACTAACAAAGCAACACCAGCTATCATTCTCTGTTTCATAGGACAGATGGCAAAAAAGGGCGTTGTCGCTATCATAAAATATTTTCAGGGTTTTTGCTATCTGCTGACTAGAAGTTAGGAGTTAGCAGTATTGATAAGAATCACAGTTAAACTGTGAATTTGATCACACCTATAGGGGTTTTTGCGTCACTGCCAAAGAGGGGAATTGAAGGAATAATAAGAACCAAGATCAGCTGCGTGTAGGTGATACCCATGTTGGTGAGTGAATCCACAGTTAGTATCGAAGGATTGGTGAATCAAATTTTTTCTTCGCGCAAAATCACCCGAAGTGACCAACGAGTCCTGATGTCGTTATTACTCTCCAAAAACGACTTAAGCTTAGAAGAACATTCCTATATTGATCAAGTCTTTGAACGCCTTCGGCGAGGATTAATTCATGTTGTAGATTAATGATTGATCAATCCTGATGAAATCTCCTCAACAAAAATTTACTTTAAAAATTCTGTCCCTCCCCTGAATAAGGGGAAGGTTAAGGCGGGTTTAATTAAGATGCTGTCGAAGCAGTAACAGCAGTTTCTTTTTCAGAATTAGACCCCTGAGTTCCTAACTGAATCAGTTCAATTTTATAACCATCGGGATCTTCCACAAAGGCGATAACTGTTGTTCCGTGTTTCATGGGGCCAGGTTCACGAGTAATTTTACCCCCTGCGGATCTAATTTGTTCACAAGTTCGGTAAATATCATCGACACCCAGGGCGATATGACCATAACCTGTGCCGATTTCATACTGTTCTACCCCCCAATTATAGGTTAACTCAATCACGCTCTGCTCGGATTCATCACCATAACCCACAAAAGCTAACGTAAATTCACCCCCTGGATAGTCTTTTTGACGCAGCAGTTTCATTCCTAAAATATCGCAGTAAAACTTGAGAGAGCGGTCTAAGTTTCCGACCCGTAACATCGTATGAAGGAGTCTCATGTTGATCTAGTCCTGATGATTGATTTAAGATGCATTTCATTATATTAATAAAACCGATTAAATCGTAGTAAGCCCTTTAGGGCTTTTTCTTAGAAACAGAGTCCTGAAGGACTCACTACTTTTAGGCCCCCATTCCTGAATATTGTTTTAGTCCTTGTTTCCATAACCAACGATTGATGATAAAAAATAAGGTTCCCCACAAGAATATCATCAATAAACCTCGAACTATATCAACGGGAAATCCTACAATAATAGAAGCTGGAAAATAAACCAGATAGGGAAAGGGAGTCCATAAGGTCAGTTCCCGAATCAAGGGCGGAAACACTTCTAAAGGCGCAATGATTCCTGATAGAAATAAATAAGGTAAAGACCAAATTTGTTCAATAGCACTCGCTCGTTCTGTCCAAAAGGAAAATAAAGCCAAGGTATATTGAATAATAAATCGCAGCATAAAAGCCAGGATTAAGATTAATAAAAATAATAAGCTTTGTCCTAAACTGGGTATCCAAAAGGATTGAGGATAAAGGGCAAAAAATAAAAGAATTAGCCCTGCAATAAAGGGAAGACGAGCAAATCGTTCCGCAATATGGCTGAGAAAATGATGCCATACGGGATCAATGGGCTGTAATAATCGAGGGGATAGTTTCCCTTGAACGACTTCTTTTTCAAATTCCCAAATGACCCAAACAACATTAGCTTGTCTAACAATAAAGGCGGCTAAAAAATATCGAGCAAATTCAAGTTCACTCAGTTCAATATTTTGGGTTTGGGAGGCTTTAATCCAAATTCCCATTAAAATAAAAGGCAAGGAACCAGACAATGCCCATAAAAATAGTTCGGCTCGATATTCAACCATGTAGGCATAGTATGTTAGCAGTAAAGTTTGAGCTATTTTCAAAATATATTTCATAAAATTATTCAATCAAAATTATTTTTTTTATTAAAGGTTTGGGTTCTTTGTTGAGCATAAATAATTGTTTGATTTTTAACCATTGCTGTTTTCGATTTAAAATGGAAGACAGTAACAATTTCCAAGCTTTGGGAGATAAAATAGAGGCTGATGACAAAGAAAAGGCATTCACTATTTTAGCTTTTTTGAGGGCGACAATACTCCAATGTAATTTGAGATAATTACGGATATCTTGAAGAGTAGGAAGATGGATTTTATGTTCTCTCTGAACCAGTTGATAAAGTTTTTCTTTGATTAATATATTTGTATCCAGTCGTTTTTCTAAAGAAATCTTTTGATTATAAGCTCCGGGCCATATTGTTCGATAAGCTAAACATTTATTAATAAAAATGGCATCGCCAAATTGAGAAATTCTAATCCAAGAATCAATATCATCACAGTTAGCATCTAAACTGGAATCCCATCCCCCGGAGTGAATAAATGCGTCTTTGCGATAGGCGACTTGAATGGGCGTTCCAAAGGGAATTTGCTCGAGAAGCATTCCATAATGAATGTCTTCTTGGGGAATATAAAAAACTTTTCCAGGGCCAATAATTCGAGTTCGACTAAGTTCTTTTTCGCTGGGATCAACTTGGGCAGCTTGACACGAACAAATCACAACTTGGGATGTAGACGTTTGACTTTTATGAATTTGATAGGCACTAATTGCCTGAATCATTTCTTCAATACAATCTGTTGCTAAATAATCATCATCATCTACGGGTTTAATCCACTCTCCAGACGCTACAGCAACTCCTGCGTTCATCGTGGCTGAATGACCTTGATTAGTAAGGTTGCGATGATAAACCAGTCGATAATCCTCTTTGGTTTTTAAGGATGCCGATAATTCTCGAACATACTCTTCAGTACCATCCGTTGAACAATCATCAGCAACAACCACTTCACACGGCACAGTTTGATTTAATGCACAATCAATTGCCCGTTTCAGTAAAGTTATTCGATTATAGGTTGTAATCACGATGCTAAATTTCATCGTACTGCCTCGCTTAAGAGTCTGCTCATTCAGTTGTTATTTAGCCTAACACATCTGCTCACTCTTCAGGAATTGATGAGCTACGCTTGTGTTTTAGATGTGTTTAAAAAGTTGTCTTAGTCTCGATTTTTGAAAGGCAGATTACAACGTCTAAGTTAAACAAAAAATTAACGTTTATAAATAAGTTCTATTTTTAAGAAAAAATAAATTTAATAACAAGTAAATTATTAATTTTTTTTATAAAAACTCTTCCTAAAAAAGTTAACTAATCAATTTTTATCCAAGATCCAGTGATAGAATTTAATGATTAATTAACTTTTGAGAAAAAGTATACCAGATTTATTCCTCTGTTGACAAGTATAACAACGCTTCCCAATCTTCTGCTTGAGCCAAGCATCCTTTTACCGCAGTCTCTTGTCAAGGTTAGTCCCTATAAAAAAATTCTACGCCTCTTTCTGGGTCAGGAGAACGTAGAACCTAAAAGTTATAAAATTTAACAATTATTCCTCCCTTAAGGGGTTACAAAAGTGCCGTGTAAACCGTAAGGAATATGATGTTTTAAGTGTAATCGGGCAATCACTCCTTGAGTCAAGTCTCGACCATCCAAAATCACAATATCTGAACGATGGTGATGGGAATCATAGACCACCGTTAACAGCCATCCATCATCTTCTGCGATCGCATTTTGACGCGGAACAAATACAGGTTCACTCACAAATCCTTCCGGTGCAGCACTCCACAATTGACGCTGATTGGTGTTTAAATCTAGTTTGAGAATTGCTTGTAATGGTGCATTTCCTTGGGGAGAATGGGCGGCTCCTAAATATAAATAACGGTAAGGTCTACCCATTAAATTTGGATGTAAAGCTGGAAATTCACAACAGCGAGATTCAATTCTATTCTTCTCTACATTTCCAGTAGTTAAATCTAAAGAAAAACGCCAGAGTTGTCCTGGATTTAAACGAGAAAAATCTGTTTCTCGATAATCGTCATTGGGGCGAACTTCGGGGAGGGATTCGTAACAGATAGAATCTACAATAATTCTATCGCGATCTTCATAAGCATTGGCGTGATGGAATACAAAACCCGATGAGGTTTCAAAATATTTAATTTTGCTCGAATTACGGGGAATCCCAATAATTTTAGTCGGTTCTTTGGGTTCAAATTTAACACATTCCCCTGCTCCTGAGAATCCCAATAAATAGGGAATGGGATTAAATTTTACTGGATTTTGGAAGAAAATACAATAATTTGGAGTCATGGCAAAATCGTGAATAAAGGCAAATCCTGGAACAGAATGAACCTGTTTTTTTAGTAATTTTCCTTGAGTAGAAATTTCATAAATTGTAATGAGGGTGGATAACCTCGGTTTAATCGAAAAATTGACTAAACACGGTTCACCGCCATTTTCTTCACAATTTGGATCAATCCTAACATGAGCCGCAAACCCATCTCCGGGTTCTAAAATCCCATCTAAATCATCAATTCCTAGGGTTTCTAAGGTATGCGGATCAAGTCGATACGGTTGAGCCGCTTCCCACAACGCTAAGAGTTTTCCCGCCCAATAAATGACTTGAGTATTGGCAATATTTTTAATTCGTAAATCCATAAAATTTGCCAACCAGCCGCCCGGTTTTTGAGTTCCAAAAACACCCCGATAGAGAATTTTTCCTGCCTTTTGTTCTTCTACATAACCTTGGGTTCGCACAAATCGATTACAATAATGGGCACGACCGTTGGTAAAACGAATCGCAGATATCATGCCATCCCCATCAAAAGGATGACGAAAAGCTTGTCCATTAATGTCTAATAAACCGGGGCCATTGCGATAAAGGGTTCCTTCTAATTCGGGAGGAATTTCTCCCTCAATATCATCAATCCAGTAATCATATTCATTCGGTTGAGACAGATAACCTTTTTGCCAAGCTTGGAGATCGTAGGATAAGGAGTCTGAGGAATTGGAAGAGGTAGAAATCAGATTCTGCATTTTAGATAATCAGGTTAAAGGTTGACAGTTAATTGTTCCCGTTCAGAGGAGGCAAGGTTAAGACTTAAAGGTTCTATTTCTGCATTATTATCGGGCAACCAATGAATGAAAAGAAGGGGTAATAAGGTGCTAAGATTGGTTACAATTACCAAGAGCCATAATTGGTTAAAGTTGGTTTCAGTAATTCCAAACCAATGGGTCAGTAAAGCCCCCAATTCATAAGAAATTAATACGGCTGAATTGGAAACAGACATTAATAAGGCAAATAACGTGGCTTCTATCCCAGGGGGACATAAACGGGCTGATAATACTAAAACAGGCATATAGGCAATTTGCCCCATGACGGCCAAAATCAAACTATCTCCTAAACTAAACCAATGATCATCAATCCCTAGGACACGATTGGTATGGGTCACTAATAACAACATGGTCATCCCCAATACCGTTGAGATCAGGGTTGACCAGAAGAAGATGTTCCGAAAGGAAACCGACTTAAGAAAGCGTTGAAATAACCAAACTCCCACCAAAGAAGCAAAACTGGTCACTAAACGAACTCGCCCTAAAAATTCCGGTTGAAATCCTAATTCATTCGTCGTAAAAAAGAAAAAAGCAGCATCAGCCGTTGGTGTTGATTGCAAAACAAAAATAAAGGCTGTAGGCAACCAAATCGATTTTTGTGTTATGGCTTGACGCAAATTTTTGAGTTGAGATTTGATTCTTTTTCCGTTCAAGTTTTCCGGTATAACTTCTTCTGTAATCAATCCGGTCACTAAGGAAACAATTAAGGGAAAAGTAGCGGTCATTAGAAATATCGTTTGAGGGTTAAATTTTTCTAACAGATAACCGCTTAAATAAGCTGTAATTAATCCTCCTATTGCCATTGATCCCCAACAAGCTGATTGTAAAGACCCGATATGACTGATAGATTCATGACGCGCTCGTTCCACAACCAAAGAATCAACAATCACATCGCTAATCGCTACAGAAAGGGAACTTAATATAATTACACCCGCAGCCGCCCAGGGAGTATGCACAATTGTAGCCAGAGCAACCCAGGATGAGGCTCCTAATAGTCCCGATAGAATTAAATAGGGGCGACGACGATAGCCAAAAATCGGTAAACCGTCGGAAATGAACCCAAATAAAGGTTTTACAACCCAAGGCAGGGGGACAATTCCCAGTAAAACTGAGACTTCTACTGGACTCATCGCCAATTCATCCTTGAGGAAAAAACTCACTGCTAAACGAGCCAGTCCTAAGATTCCTTGGACAAAGTACACCAGTAAAATGGCGATCAGTTCTGGGGTGGGCTCATTGTCAAAAAATAGGGTCTTCTGAAAGAATTGCTGGAGTTTCTCGATGCTTGTTGAAGCCATCAGGATTAAGTTAAGAAAGATTAAGAAATGTGAATATCTTGATCATAACCTGTGGACTGTTGAATGGGTACAGTTGAGTGTTGGCGGTTGCCCATTCCCGATGATCTGATTGGGTGACCCGGGAGCAAAAATATGAGTTTTGAGTCTATAGACTTGGGATTCTACAAAAATAAAGGAACTTATCCAATCAACTGCTGATCCAGAAGATCGGCAGTTTTTCTGTGTAGTTCACATCTTAGAATTCGTTCAGTGTTAATCTAGCTATACTAAGTATAATGAGGGTTTTGCTCAATAGAATATCAACTTGTCCTTAATCGGTTTCATCCTCTCAGTGGTGGTCAATGGCTCATTGTCCGTCCATCTCAACCCCACAGTCCTATTCTTTGGGAGATAGCTATGTCAGAACGTGATGATTTCCTGTTTCCGCGCAGTCGCTACCACGGAGAATTTACGCCTGAGAAGTTGGTTTTTAATTCCAACTTGCAGGAATTTGCCCAGCGAGTCAACTATATTTGTGGACTGGAAACAAACGGAAAAGTAACCTCAGAGGAAGCTTATCAACAAATCAAACATCTTTGGAAAAAATTACGCTCATCAAAAAAAAGCCTAGGAATTGGGCAATCTCCTGATGAACCCCCGGAAAATCGTTGATCTCTAACGATGAGGAGGCATTGTCGGCTAAGATCACAAGTTGCCTATTTGTTATTTTAGATCGATAAAATGCCTAGCACGTTTACTGTCACCGTTCCGGCAACCACCGCCAACTTAGGGCCAGGATTCGATTGTATTGGAGCCGCCCTAACCTTATACAATACCCTGCAATTTTCCCCCCTAGAAACCTCCACAAACCAGACGCTTCGCATTACGGTTCACGGCACAGAAGCGGCAGGAGTGCAAACGGATGAAAGTAACTTGGCTTATCAAGGCTTTGTGAAGCTTTATCAACATCTGGGTCAAACCCCCCCTCCCGTTCAAATTAAGATTGATTTAGGGGTTCCTTTAGCAAGGGGTTTAGGAAGTTCGGCTACGGCTATTGTTGGGGGACTGGTGGGGGGTAATGCGTTAGCCGGAAATCCTTTGAGCCCAATGGATATCCTGCAACTGGCCGTTGAAATGGAAGGGCACCCGGATAATGTGGTTCCGGCGTTATTGGGAAATTGTCAATTATCCGTCTCCAGAGGGGAAAACAGTCCAGGGTGGGAAATTTGCGAAATTCCTTGGCATTGTAAGATTGTACCCGTTCTGGCAATTCCCGATTTTGAACTCTCAACGGCAGAAGCCCGAAGCGTTTTACCCCAAACCTATAGTCGGGGAGATGCTATTTTTAATACAGCCCATTTGGGGCTATTAATTCGGGGCTTAGAAACCGGAAACCCTGAATGGTTAAGGGTTGCACTACAGGATAAAATTCACCAACCCTATCGACAAGCGTTAATTCGAGGCTTTGATCAAGTTCGTGCTGCTGCGTTGAATGGGGGTGCTTGTGAATTAGTGATTAGTGGTGCTGGGCCAACGTTATTGGCGTTAACGGACGAGACCTCTGCCGATGGGGTTGCAGAAGCGATGACCCAAGCTTGGCAACAAGCAGGTGTTCACCCACAGGTTAAAGTTCTGCAACTGGATACTCAGGGGGCAACGGTTCAGTCATCGGTTTTGTAATCTCTGGAAATGTAGCGATCGCATACACTACTTCCCCAGTCTTCCCATAGCGTTTAAGCTGTTGTTAAATGCGATCGCGTAATTCCTCNCCATCAAAAGTTATCAAAAAACAATTGAACTTGCACCTCAACTCATCAGAGCTTATAATAATTTAGGATGTTTATGGATAGAAAGTGAAAAATATTCCCAAGCTATTGAAATTTTGAAACAAGCCACAGAGCTTGACCCTGAACAAGCGGAAATTTATAATAATTTAGGTGAAGCTTATTTAAAAAGTGGAAATATAGATGCAGCAATCAGCAATTATTTACAAGCAGTTAAGCTTCAACCCAATTTCGTTAAAGCTTATGAAAACTTAGGGAGTATTTTTTCTCAGAATCAATTGTTTTCTCTAGCGTTGCAATATTTAGAAGCAGGGTTAAAGATTCAACCGGATTCGATTTCGCTGAAAAGTCAATGTGCAACCCTATTGCTGGCTCAAAAGAAACTCGAAGAAGCTATCATTTATCTTCAAGATATTGTAGCTTTAGAACGACCTTGGATCACCGCCTATTGTCAAGCATCAGAACAGTTTAAAACAGAAGATCTTATGGAGCAAGTGACAAGAGCTTGTGGTCAATTTTTGGGAGAATTACAAAAATCTAAACCAGAAATAAATTCTGTTAAAAAATATTTAGCTCAAACTTATTTAAATTTAGCCAATGTTTTATTAACATATCGCAATTATCCCATAGCCGAACACTATTATCAACAGGCTATTGATACTCAGTCAGAATTAACGGAAGCCTATATTAATTGGGGGAATTGTTTAACAAAACAATGGCGTTTTAACGCCGCTGCTTTGCAATATCATAAAGCTTTAACCCAACAACCTAATCAGACAGAACTTTATCAAAAAATTAGTGAGGTTTTAGAAAAACAGCAGCAAGTTGAACAGGGGAAGTTAATTTTCAAATCAGCCAAAGAACGCTATCAATTCAAACTTCCTAATTCAGTTACAAAAACCTCTGATCCCAATCAGCCTAAATGTCAAGGTTTAGACTGTAAACCCTGCTTAAAAAGAATTCGTCAACAGTTTAAACCTCAGTTAATTGCACCCGGAATTGAGCAGTATTTTGCTCCCGAAAATTTACTAGAAAACTCTCCTAATTCTACGGTAACGCTCATTCCTCAAGGACGAGCTTGGGTCGCTCCTCAAACCCATTGGTGGAATGTCTGTAATGCGATCGCAATTTTCAATTCAGACAATGAATTAATTCCCGAATTGTCTCAATTTTATCCGACTCCTTTACCCGGATGTAAAAATTATGATTGGAGTCAACATCAGGTTTTTGGGTTAGATGAGCTTCCACCCCTAAAAGTCATTCAAGGTCGTGTTGTGGTGTTATCAGGACTATCAGGAAATGTCTATTTTCATTGGATGGTTGATATTTTACCCCGAATTAAAATTTTACAAGAAAATGGCATTGATTTAAACACAATAGATGGGTTTTTAATTAATTCAACAAAACAAAGCTTTCAACGAGAAACCTTAGAAAAAATTGGAATTCCGGCTGATAAAATTATAGAAAGTGATCAAGTTTCTTATTTGCAAGCCTCTAGTTTAATTGTCCCTTCCTATCCGGCTTCGGTGGGTTGGGTTGTCCCTAATACGATTAAGTTTTTGCGAAGTTTATTTTTAACTGATATTTCACCTGAAATAAAATCCTATCCTAAACGAATTTATATTAGTCGCAACCAAGCTCGATATCGACGAGTTTTGAATGAAGGANACCGTAGGGGCAATTCATGAATTGCCCCTACGGTCAGGGTTTGAGTCATAGAGGTTATTACAACCGATTTAGACTTGCTATAGCTCCGTATTTATACGGAAGAAAAAATCCGCAAAAATCTCTCTTGTCAAATAAAGTTTTACCAGTTATAATCATGGCAATGTGTCCTACATTTAAAACACTGTTAAGTTATTAAACTATCTCGCAACGATGTATTTCCTGTTCCCTGTTCATGCTTTGCATCAGTAGGTAGGCAGGAAAAAACGAAAGTAAGTACGTGGTCATAATTAAAGTTCAAATGATAAACGCTGTAAGTCCTTCAGAATAAGGGGTTTGGCTTTTTGTTAGTTGACGTTATTTATGCCCACCTACTTATGTACAGATAAAAGCAAGATCAACACGCCATGAAGTTTGAAGAAGCACTGTACCTTGTACAAACTACTCTGGAGTCCAAAAAAGGTAAACAATTGACTCCTTTAGAACAAGAAATCCTCAAAGTGGCTTGGAACAACGAATCCTATAGCAACTTAGCCGAACGCTTATATCTCAGCATCGGCCATATTAAAAATTTAGCTTTCATATTATGGCAAAGCCTTTCAGACCTTTTTGGGGAAAACATTACTAAAAGCAACTTTCGGCGGGTTATAGAAGTAATAAGTGCCACACCCACCTTTTCTGAAGCTAAAATAACCAGCCATGACACTGCTGAGGAAAAAAGTTCAGGCTTCAAAGGTAATATTTTAATTGTTGATGACCTGACTGAAAACCTGCAATTTTTAACAGATGTGTTGAGTAAAGAGGGATATAAAGTTCGCTGTGTTACTAATGGTAGGATGGCATTAAGAACAATCCATAATAACCCACCCGACATCATTTTACTCGATATTCAAATACCGGAAATGGATGGGTATGAAATCTGCAAAATTCTAAAATCTGATGAAATAACCTCAGAAATTCCGGTGATTTTCTTAAGTGTATTAGATGAAACTTTTGATCAAATCAAAGCCTTTTCAACTGGTGGTGTTGATTATATCACAAAACCGTTTCAACCCGAAGAAGTGATTGCTCGGATTCAAACTCAACTAACAATTCAACAACAAAAATATCAGTTCAAAGAGCAAATTGAACAACATCAACAAACCATAGAAATTCTGTATCAATCTCGCGCTTTACTAGCAAATTTATTAAATAGTTTAGAAGATGGAATTTGTGTTCTCCAAGCTTTGAGAGATCCCATCACTAAAAAAATTAACAATTTTCATGGACTGGTGATTAATCCGATTTTTGGGAAGTTATTAGGTCAAAAACGACAAGACTTGATCGGTAAATTTCCTCTCAAAAATTTGCTCAATCAACTGACTCCCAACCTGTTTTATTCCCTTGTAGCAGTCGTTGAAACGGGAGAAGCCATCCAGCAAGAATTTTATTGGGAAAATGATCACGTTCAGATTTGGTATTACTTGACGGCGGTAAAATTTGGAGAAGGTTGTTCGATTCATGTCCGCGATATTACTGATTTTAAGTTATTAGGTCTTCGTTGGTTGACATTATTTATGCTCCCCTACTTAGGGTCTGACTCCCCATTAAATTCCAGCACTAAAACAATTTGACAACTATCTTTGGGTAGAGATCTGACTTTTGCAACGGAAAAATATGACTTTTCTGACTGACAGGATGGGTAGTGAGAACCCATAATAGAGAAAAGGATACAGCTTTAGAAGTTTTTAGAGCAGTTATTGCTATAAGTAGGGAGGCTTTATAAAACCTTCCTATACAAACAACTGTGAATTCTTCCAACGCTCTCTAATGACTTATCTAAGCCTCCTTTACATATTGCTACCTGCCAAAATTTAATCCTGCCCACGTACTTAGGACAATAGAGGCAAATCATGGATATTACGTTCTTCCAATTTTTTGTCTTGAATTCCAGCATCTACATTGCCCTAATGACTTAATTATGGGGTTTAACTAAACTTGAAACCATGTCCAACCTAATCATTCCAGATGTAACCGTCCAAGAAAGAATTAAGGCTGCTGTTGCCGAGACAGTCAGACAAAGTGCGACCCCACCAGCAAGCCAGTCTCGAGATGAAACGGGAAGGTTAGTAGTAGTCGGCTCACTTGACCAACCTAATGTATTGGCTGGAAGTTCAACGAGTGATGTTATCCAGTCCGGTCAGAAAAGTGATGTGATTGATGCTGGTGACGGTGATGATGTTATCACGGGTTTACAAGGAGATGATACCCTCTTGGGGGGAGACGGGAACGACACCATTTATGCCGGAAAAGGAAAAGATTTGGTTTTTGGCGGAGTCGGGGATGATCTGATTTATGGTGATGAAGGAGATGATACGGTTTTCGGGAATGAAGGCAAAGATACCATCTATGGCGGGAAAGGACAGGATGCCCTAGATGGGGGTTCTGGAGATGACATCATTTATGGTGGGGGAGATGACGATAGAATTGTCGGAGGTGAGGATAATGACCTGCTTTATGGTGAGAAAGGAAAAGATATTCTTGATGGTGGAGCCGGGATTGATAGCCTCTATGGGGGTGACGACGATGACTCCCTCAATGGTGGGTTAGACCGTGATTATCTCTATGGCGGTAAAGGTGACGATACCTTAATTGGAGATGATGGGGATGATATCCTTTCCAGTGATAAAGGCAATGATAGTTTAATTGGTGGTGCAGGAAATGATTCCCTGACGGGTGGTGCAGGAAAAGATACCTTTGTCTATGAGGGAAATATCAATGATCTTGGCAAAGATACATTAACTGACTTTAATCCTTCAGATGATGTCATAGCCTTAAGCGCTGCTGATTTCTCAGCTATCGCTCCAGGTGTACCCGGTGCAATCGCCAACGGAGAATTCCAAACCCTTGCTAACTTCTCTGGAAATGCTGCGGATGCTGGTGATGCGAATCTAATTTATGATCCTGAAACGGGTTTACTGTACTATATTGACCAACAAGGAGGCGTAACACCTCTATTAGATATGGGTCAAAACTTAACCTTAAGCAATGACAATTTTGACCTAATTTAAAAGCAAAAATCTCAGATTTAGATGTTTTTGTAGGGATGAGAGAACCTTCCCCCTACAGCCTAAATTGATTCTTGCAAATTAATGCAACAAAATCTGACTTGATTTAGTTTCAGGGTGTTGGTGAGTACAGAATCATGGAAAACTTAGAAGAAAAAGAACTCGCTGAAAAAGCTTTGTTTCTACAAAATCAAGGACAACTCAACCCAGCGATTTCCTATTATCAACAAGCTCTTGAAAGCCGTCCTCAATGGCCGGAAGTTTATTATAATTTAGGGATTATTTTTGAACAAAAACAGGATTTTCAGACAGCAATTCGTTACTATAAACAAGCAACTTTACAAAACCCAAATTATGCAGAAGCTTACTATAATTTAGGAGTGGTTTATCAAAATCAAAGTTTAATTGAATCAGCCATCAAAAGTTATCAAAAAACAATTGAACTTGCACCTCAACTCATCAGAGCTTATAATAATTTAGGATGTTTATGGATAGAAATTGAGGAATATTCTCAAGCTATTGAACTTTTTAAGCAAGCCCTTAATTTAAACTCTGAACAAGCAGAAATTTATAATAATTTAGGTGAAGCTTATTTAAAAAATGGAAATATAGATGCAGCGATCTCAAATTATTTGCAAGCGGTTAAGTTTAAACCCAGTTTCGTTAAAGCTTATGAAAACTTAGGGCGAATTTTTTATCAGCACAATTTGTTTTCGGTAGCTCTGCAATATTTACAAGAAGGGTTAAAGATTCAACCGGATTCTATTTCGCTTCACAGTCAATGTGCAACTGTATTAATAGCTCAAAATAACCTCGCAGAAGCAATCAGTTATCTGCAAAAAATTGTAGCTTTAGAACAATCTTGGATAACAGCTTATTGTCAGTGGGCAGAAAGGTTCAACAGTGAAGATATAATGGATCAAGCGACGGCTGCTAGTGGTCGATTTTTAAAAATATTATTACAACAATCAATACCTCAAGCTTCTCTTGTCCAAAAATATTTAGCTCAAACCTATTTATATTTAGGTCGAGTTTTAGTGGAATATGGCAATTATCCCAGTGCAGAACGTTATTATAAACAAGCAATTGAGATTGAACGCCAATTAACTGAAGCTTATATTTACTGGGGGAATTGTTTAGCTAAAAAATGGCATTTTAATAGGGCTGCTTTGCAATATCATAAAGCTTTATCCCAACAACCAAATAATACAGAACTTTATCAAAAAGTTAGTGAGTTTTTAGAAAAACAGCAGCAAGTTGATCAAAAAAAATTAATTTTAACGTTCGCCAAAGATCGCTATCAATTAAAACTCCCTAAATCTGTAAAATTTCCTGAAAAAAATAAACCTAAATGTCAAGGATTAGACTGTCAATCTTGTTTAAAACAACTTCGTCAACAGTTTAAACCTCAGTTAATCGCACCCGGAATTGAACAGTATTTTTCTCCAGCAAATTTACTAGAAAACTATCTTAATTCTACTGTAACGCTCATTCCTGAAGGACGAGCTTGGGTGGCTCCTAAAACCAGTTGGTGGAATGTCTGTAATGCGATCGCAATTTTCAATTCAGACAATGAATTAATTCCCGAATTGTCTCAATTTTATCCGACTCCTTTACCCGGATGTAAAAATTATGATTGGAGTCAACATCAGGTTTTTGGGTTAGATGAGCTTCCACCCCTAAAAGTCATTCAAGGTCGTGTTGTGGTGTTATCAGGACTATCAGGAAATGTCTATTTTCATTGGATGGTTGATATTTTACCCCGAATTAAAATTTTACAAGAAAATGGCATTGATTTAAACACAATAGATGGGTTTTTAATTAATTCAACAAAACAAAGCTTTCAACGAGAAACCTTAGAAAAAATTGGAATTCCGGCTGATAAAATTATAGAAAGTGATCAAGTTTCTTATTTGCAAGCCTCTAGTTTAATTGTCCCTTCCTATCCGGCTTCGGTGGGTTGGGTTGTCCCTAATACGATTAAGTTTTTGCGAAGTTTATTTTTAACTGATATTTCACCTGAAATAAAATCCTATCCTAAACGAATTTATATTAGTCGCAACCAAGCTCGATATCGACGAGTTTTGAATGAAGGAGAAATCTTAGAGTATTTGAATCAATGGGGTTTTGTATCGATAGAGTTAGAAACCTTGACAGTTCAAGAACAGGCTGATTTATTTTCGCAAGCTGAAGTCATTATCGCACCCCATGGGGCAGGATTAACAAATCTGGTTTTTTGTCAAGCGAATACCGTTGTAGTGGAGTTAGTTTCTCCCCATTATATTCGCCCTTATTATTGGCTAATTAGTCAGCAATTGGGACTGAAACATTATTCTATCCAAGGAGAAGCTTTAGGGTGTTCTTTTTTGCGACAATTGATGTATCCCACTCCTTTAGTGGAAGATCTGCAAATTAAGGTTAAATCTTTAGAGACATTGATTCAATTTTCTGATATTCTAAAGGAAACGGCTAAATCTAACTATTCTTCTTGTGATACCAAGCCCATGATGTTATCCTCAAACCTTGATGTAATGGCATTAGAAAATGGGTTGAAAAAGGCGAAAGAGCATTTGACTCAAAAAAACTTTGAGGAAGCAATTTTAGCTTGTAAAAAAGTCTTAAACCTCGATAAAAACTGTGCAGAAGCTTACACAATATTAGGAAATGTGCTACAGCTTCAAGGAAATTTTGAACAAGCTCAAGCTTCCTATAAAAAAGCGATTGAGTTACAGCCTAATTTACCCGAAGCGTTAGGGAATTTAGGGAGTTTATATGCGAAACAACAGCAATGGGAATTAGCGGTTGAATTTTATCAAAAAGCTTTAAAATACAAGCCAGATTGTGAGAAACTGTATCAAAATTTGGCAAAAGTCTTAACAAAATTAAATCGAACAGAGGAAGCGACAGAATGTTGGTATCACGCTTATCAGTTGCAGCCAGATTTAGTGAGTGCTCAGGAACAGTTGAATTTAAGAAAAACCCTTTTAAGCCAAGGAAAAATAGAGTTTGCGATCGCTTGTTTTCGTCAAGCGTTAAAGCAAGAACCCAACTGGAAAGAAGCTCAAGCTGCATTAAAAACGGCTCAACAACAAGCAACCCAATCAAAAAAAATTGCTCTCTCTAATACAAAACCTTGTAGGGACGTTGTATGCAATGTCTCTACAGGAAATGAAACAGAAATTTTGAAACAAGCGGAACAGGATTTGAATGATCAGTTATTCAAAAAAGCGATCGCTCAATGTCAGCAAGTCATCGCTCAATCACCAAACCAAGGTAAAGCTTATGAAATTTTAGGAAAAGCATTCAATCAACTGGGACGTTTAGATCTAGCAATCAAAGCTTATCGAAAGTTAGTTAAACTTCAACCCAAAAATGCTATTGCTTATACTAATTTTGGGAATTTATATGCCAAACGTCAAGAGTGGCAATCAGCAATTATCGCCTATCAAAAAGCGATCGCTCTTAATCCTAATTTAGCAGTTGCCTATCACCGTTTAGGTCAAGTATTCCAGCAAATAGGAAATCAAGATCAAGCCATTGAATCTTGGTATCAAGGATTTAATATAGAACCCACTGCTTTTAGTGCAACGGATCATTTAGCATTAGGTCATTTACTGTGGAAAAAAGGTTTACTTCAACCCGCAGCAACCTGTTATCGTTATGCCTTGGAATGTGATCCAACCAATGCCACAGCCTATCATAATTTAGGGGAAGTCTTAGCGGCTCAAGGTCAGTTAGAAGCTGCCATTGATGCCTATCATCATGCCATTGAGTTAAATTCCAGTTTTGAAACCTACAATAGTTTAGGCAAAGCCTTAAGACAACAAGGACGGTGGCAAGAAGTGATAGCTTGTTATCGTCGGGCGATGGAGTTGAACCCTAGACTCTTAATGGCGATGCAAACCCTCACCCTGGGGTTAGCGTATAGCCAAACCCATCAAGATCAAGCTGAGTCCCAACCGTTGTTTTCGAGGATAGTCTCAGAAGTTCTTTCTTGGCAACCCCAAATTGGAGGAACACAACCCCGACCCCAACTCAGGGGAATGGAACCAGAAACATCAATTTCTGTATCCTACACAACAATTTTCCCTGACGTGACCTTGCAACAGGTTCAAAAGTTATTTGAACAAGGGAAATATCAGCAATGTATGCGCCAATGCCAACAACNTAATTTACTCATCTCTAATCCGGGGTAAAATTTAATTTTATCATCTTTTTACCCCTCCTTTTTTCTATTTTGGAGATGTCTAATAATTTTATTGAAAATTTACTAGAAGGATTAGCTCTCAGCTATGATGTTACTCTTCATGATTATGCATCAATTTGTCCCAGGGTGACGCTGAGTCAGAATGAGGGTAGATATTGTCAAGAACCTCCGGTTAAAGGATGCGAAATATGTATTAAGGGACATGGAACCCATAAAAGTTTACAAAAAATTTATAAAGAAATAGATAGTATAGAAAAGTGGCGGCTAAAATCAAAAATAATATTACAGTTTGCCCGAAAGGTATTTGTTCCTAGTCAAGATATGGCTAAACGAATGAGTAAATATTTCCCTGAAATCGAATTTACATTAAGGTATCATCCTGATGTTAACAAAACGGTTGTTTTACATTCCCAAAATGATTATCAATCAACCATTAGGGTAGGTTTAATGGGGGGTATATCAGAAATAAAAGGATTAAAAACTATTTATGAATGTGCCAAATATGCAGCTAAAGTTCAAAAGGATATTGAATTTATAGTCATTGGTCACACAGCAAATAATAGTTTGTTTGAAGATTTGTTAAACGTTACTATTTCTGGAGCTTATGAGCCAAAAGAACTCAATGATTTAATTAGTCAAAGTAAACTGGATTTTGTTGCCTTTTTTACGACAGTGCCTGAAACCTATTGCTATACTCTTAGTGAAGCACTAGAAAATGGTTTATATCCTTTTGCTTTTGATATTGGAGCGGTAGGAGAAAGAGTTCGCCAGTTGGGAGTAGGCTATTTAATTGCTCACGATACCAATGTTGCTTTTTTAGTTGAGGCGTTATATAATTTTGGCTATCAATGTCGGGAACAGCAAAGAATAATTGACATAGGCAATGATTATGCTGATTCGTTTTTAAGTAAGTATTATCTACTGAAAACTTGATGGAAAAAGTTTGTAAATTGCACATAATTTTTATATTAGTTCTGGTCTTCTAATATGATTAAAACTCTAATAGGAAAAAGTGGATATTTGTTTTTAAATAATGATTCAAATTCAGAAATACAAAAACATTCTCAAAATATAGGGAATATATCAAATAATTTATTAGATAAATACAAGCATCTTAATAAATATTATTTATTTGTTTATCCTGATAAATCAGTTCAATGTCAAAAATATTTACCTGATAACGTTAAAATTTTGTATAGGAATGAAATTGATAAATACAAAGAAAAATTAGGCGATAGAGTAATAGATTTATATGAAATATTGAAACATGAGGAGGATGTTTATTACAAAACAGATACACATATAAATAGGAAGGGTAATTTAATAGTATTTGATTTTTTCTGTGATTATATTCAAAAAAAATTAGAAATAACTATAAATAAGCCAAAAATTAAATTAATAAAACAACCTAATGTTATTCTATCTGAATTAGGTTTAGGTCTTGGAGACTTAACCTGGGATACAAATAAGGGTGATCTATTATTAGAAGATATAAAAGATGATTTTTATTTTTATGAGGGTATACTTCCAATTTATAATAAATATGTATTTAAAGATAATGACGATTTGCGATTAATTGAGATTAAAGATAAATCTTTACATGAAGTAATTTTAGTTGGAAAAGTTTTAAATTGGAGTATTATCTCTAGATATATTTTGTACAAAAAAAATGGACAGGCCAATAATAATTTAAAAATATTAATTTTTTATGATAGTTTTTTATCAAATATGTTGGAACTGATTTTACCATTGTTTAGTGAGATATATCTAATAAAATCAACATATACTAATGATATGACAGAAATCATAAATCCAGATTTCGTTTTTGAATTTAAAATTGAACGATTTTTAAATTAAGATAACTATTGAAAGTGTAACTATTTTTTTATATGAAAAAGTGAAACATTAGTTAGAAAATGTGTTATAGTATTCCTAAATAATTTGTGAAAACATATGAATGATAACTTTCAGTTAAATACAGTGAAACAAGCTGAGGAAGTTTTAAAAGTTGAGGAAATTTTGAAAACTTCCCCTCCCTTATTATATTACTTTATATGTTTTACTCCTAGAAGTGGTAGTTCCTGGTTAACAGAAATGTTAATAAAGACAGATATTGCAGGTTTACCCGAAGAGTGGTTTAATCCTGATTTTATAGATGAAAATTTAAAGCGTTTTTCCTGTAAAAATATGAATGAGTATATTCAGTCTATTATTAGATTTGCCTCTTCAAAACCTGATAATAGTCCTAGTGTATTTGGTGCAGAAATGTCTTTTTTTCAGTTTCAGCTTGTAGAAAAATTTTTACAAGAAGAGAATTTATTGTTTTCACAAAATATTAATTATATTTACCTATATAGATTAAATTTAGTTAGCCAAGCCATGTCATTATATAAAGCTGTTGAAACTCAAGTTTATCATTCAACTGATCAGAATTTTCAGGATAAATATGATCTAGATTTTATTTATAATGAAGAAGGTGTCTGGGAATGGCTTCTACATATTTTAGAACAAGAATTCGGTTGGAAACAATTTTTTAAAAAACATAAAATTGAACCTTTAATAATAACTTATGAAGAAATATGGTCTGAAACTGCGCTTCAAGTTACTAGAATTCTGCAATACTTGAATCTATCAGAGAATATCTCTTTTGACTTTGAAAGCCAACATCGGAAAATAAGCTCAAAAAAAGATCTGGATTTTGCAATTAAATTTACCAAGGAAAATTTTAATAAAATTCAAATATGCTATAAATATAGGGGAGAGAAGAATAACGAAGAAATCAGAAAATTAATTTTCTGATTTTAATATTTGTTTTAAAAAGATAACCCACATAAAGATGTTTACTTCAAAGCAATGCAGCTTGAAATAACAAAATATTTACAAATCGCCGAATATTATTATTTTAAAAACCAATGGAAGCAAGCTATTTCTTATTACAGATGTGCCCTCGAACTCAATCCCAACCTCCCTGGAATTCATCAAAAAATTGGGGATATTCTGCAACAACAAGCAGCATCAGAACGATCACATCTCCTTAACCTGTATCAACAGAAAATTCAGCAAAACCCTGATAATCTACAAACCTACTATCAAGCTTTAGAGATCTCCCCCAAGGATGCCGATCTCTATCTGGGGTTAGCTAAAGCACTGACTAGACAAGGACGCTTTGATCAAGCTCAACTTGCCTATCAAAAAGTCCTACAACTGCAACCTAATCACCCTCAATTACAGAACTTTAACTCGATTCAAAATCAGACCCTTAACCCAAATTTAATATCACAGGTAAACTCTTCGTTACAACTTGACCAAGCTAAACAAGCCGTTGATAGCCTCAACCAAATTGCCCTAGATAGTTTTCTCAATACCGGATCTCAACTGAATTTTCCAAGGGTTGAAAATCCAGAAATTAGTATTATTATTATTCTCTATAATAGAGCCGAATTAACTTTAAGTTGTTTAACTTCTCTGATCAGAAATTCTTTTCAATCTTTTGAATTAATATTAGTTGATAATAATTCTACTGATACCACTCGCCAACTCTTAAAACAAATCAATGGTGCAAAAATTATCCTCAATGAGCAAAATCTTCATTATCTTCTTGCCTGTAACCAAGCCAGTAAAATTGCTCAAGGAAATTATCTGCTATTTTTAAATAATGATACTCAAATTTTAGGGGATAGTATTTCTTCGGCTTTTAATACAATTAAATCCTCAAAGGATATTGGTGCAGTCGGTGGAAAATTAATCCTCCCTGATGGAACTTTGCAAGAAGCAGGGAGTATTATTTGGCAAGATGGGACTTGTTTAGGATATGGACGGGGAGACTCACCTAATGCACCCCAATATTTATTTCAACGTTCCGTTGATTATTGTTCTGCGGCTTTTCTATTAACACCACGAGATTTATTTTTACAATTAGGTGGGTTTGATGAAGATTATCAACCTGCTTATTATGAAGAAACAGATTATTGTATTCGATTACAAAAAATTGGTAAAAAAATAATTTATGATCCTAATGTCAATATTCTTCATTATGAGTTTGCTAGTTCCAGTCATACAGGTTCTAGTGATCATGCGATCGCCCTAATGGAAAAAAATCAACAACTTTTAAAACAAAAACACAAAGACTGGTTTAAATCTCAATATCCCTGCGATCTCAAAAACCTAATATTTGCTCGAACTCAAGCCAGAGAAAAACAAAAACGCCTATTATATATTGATGATAGAATCCCTCATCCTTGGGTCGGTTCAGGCTATACTCGCAGCCATTCTATTCTGTCTCATCTTGTTAAATTAGGCTATTCTATTACCTTTTATCCTGGGGATCTCCGTTATCTCGAAGATTGGTCAACAATTTATGCTGATATTCCCCAAACCGTTGAAATCATGCGAGGTTATGGGTTAGTAATGTTAGAAGATTTTCTCAGAGAACGCCAAGGATATTATGATCTGGTTTTTGTTAGTCGTCCCCATAATATTAAACATTTAAACTCCATTTTAGTTAAAGAAAATTTCCTAAATTCAGCAAAAATTATTTATGACGCAGAAGCAATTTTTAGTATTCGAGATTATGAATATAAACGTTTAAATAAAATTAATTTTACTGAAGAAGAACGTCAAAAAGCTATTACAGAGGAAATTAAACTAGCTAAAAATAGCCATCATATTATTACCGTTTCCCCCCAAGAAAAACAACAATTTATTCAACAAGGCTACACAAACCTTAGCATTTTAGGTCATACTTTTTCGCCTTATCCCACACCTAAACCCTTTGCAGAACGGCAAAATTTAATATTTGTAGGTTCAATTTATGAACTAGAATCTCCTAATGCTGATTCATTGTTGTGGCTAACCCATGAAATCTTTCCCCTGATTCAAAATCAACTTGATCAGACAATTGAACTTATAATTATTGGTAATAATACCGTTGAAGAAATTAAACAAAAAATTAATAATTTAAACAATTCATCAATCAAATTATTAGGCAAAGTTGATGATTTAATCCCTTTCTATAACCAAGCTCGATTATTTGTAGCCCCTACCCGATACGCAGCCGGAATTCCCCATAAAGTTCATGAAGCCGCAGCTTATGGTTTACCCATTGTTACCACATCCTTAATAGCTCAACAGTTAGGATGGAACGCGGAAATAGAATTATTAGTTGCGGATGATCCTGTAAATTTCGCTCAACAATGCGTTAAACTTTATCAAGATTCAAATCTATGGAATAAACTCAGAAAAAATGCCCTTAATCGAGTAGAAATTGAATGTTCTGCGACCGTTTTTTCAGAAAAATTGGATTCTATCTTGAATTTATTTTAGGATAACATAGAGTTTAGATTCGAGGTTGTTTTTCATCTCTTACCAAAAAACAGTTCAGTTAAACGCGAATTTAATCTTTTTTCAAGGAGCATTAGGAGATATCTGGTTAGATCAAGGACAGCCCGAAAAGGCGATCGCTTGTTATCAACAAGTGCTTCAGAAGTCGCCTGAGTTATGGGAAGTTCATCATAAGTTAGGCGATGCCCTCTGGCAACAAGGAGAAGTGGAAGCCGCCGTTGAAGCTTATCAGCAAGCCGCAGAGTTGTCTAGGATTTCTTAACCTTTAATTGTTTATTTTGTGTTTATAAATTATTATATAATTGACTATGATTATTGACCAACAACCCTCAAAGTTTTCTAAGAATCCTCAGATTGTGCCTTCTATGGTTAAAAGTCATCGTCGATCTATTTCTCCGGCTGAACCTGCTTATCGTTTAGCTAAGGTATTAGTTGAACAGGAAAAATGGGAAAATGCGATCACCGCTTATCAGCAAGCATTAACCATTGCCCCGACTTGGGTTGAGGTACAACGAGAGTTAGGAGATTTGTTACTCAAGTTGGAACAGTGGGAAGAAGCAGTTAAGGTGTATGAAACAGCCATCACGCTTCAGCCGGATGTGGCTCAGGTTCATCATAATTTAGGCGATGCTTTGCTAAAGTTGCAACGTTGGAATGAGGCGGTTGTAGCTTATCAAAAAGCGATTGAATTGAATCCTGATTTTTCTTGGTCTTATAATAATTTAGGAGATGCACTGCGAGAGTTGCAACGTTGGGATGATGCAGTTGAGGCGTATCAGAAAGCGATTAAGTTAAAGAGGGATTTTGCTTGGTCACATTACCATCTAGAAAATATTTTAGTTAAGTTAAAGCAATGGGAAACAGCAGAGGCTGCCTATTCGTGCGCGCTTGAACTTGATCCCAAGTTACCAGAACTTTCACAGTTAGCTAAAGTTGTACAACAAGACCAACAGTATTCACCTCAAGCGCAAGAATTTGAGTCAATTGGTATTGTTCAAGCCTCTCAAGATCTCGAAAAAAAACAACCTGTTCTGAATCTTGACAAAAAATTGTTGGAATTAGGAAATACGTTTCTACAAAATCAACTCTATGAACAAGCCAGAGAGAGTTACTGTTTAGTTCTAGAGATCAACCCGAACTTGACAGAGTGTTATCAAAGGCTGGGTATAACCTTGCAGGAACTAGAACAATGGGAAGAAGCTATTATTTGTTGGCAAAAGCTGACTCAGTTGGAATCTAAATATTGGGAGAGTTACCAGAAACTTGGAGATGCTTTGCTGCATCAACAACAGTGGAAAGAATCTGTGACCGCCTATCAGGAGGTAATTAAGTTAAATCCCAATTACTCTTGGTCGTATCATAATTTAGGTAAAGCTTTGTTAGAACTTGAAGAATGGGAAGACTCTGCTGTAGCATCACGTCGCGCTATTGAGTTGCATCCTACTTTTTGTTGGTCTTATTATCATTTAGCAGAAGCCCTTGCTAAACAAGCCCAATGGGAAGAAGCCGTTGCGGCTTACCGGGGTTTTCTTAACTTGAGTGACAATCAACACAATTTAGCTTATATTTACCAAAAGCTAGGAGATGCTCTCAGAGCGTTGGCTCAACTACAGAAGCCACAAGAAAGGATTTTAAAACTACAAGAGGCACTGGAATGTTACGAACAAGCGATTGAACTCAATCCCGATGATTTACAATCTTACTATAACGCTTTAGCAATCAAACCTAATCATGGAAAACTCTGCTTTAAATTAGCAAATATATTTACACAGCAACAGGAATTCCAAAAAGCTATTGTTTTTTATCAATTGGCAATACAGATGCTACCGAATGATGCTCAAGCTTATTTTAAACTCGGCAATATTTTAGAACAACGGGGTCAGTTTTTGGAAGCAACAAACTGTTATTCAAAAGCCAACCATCTTCAACCTGAAGAATTTAAATATTCCTATCATTTGTCACAAATCTTGCTGAAACAGCAAGACCCCGATACTCTAAATTGCTCAAATTAAAATTGATAATTTTTGACTTAAACCATAACACAAATTAAACAAAAATTAAAATAATATATAGCAATCCCAAATAGGTTGTAATCATTTAAAAGTGATATGAAACAGCTAAAAGTATTACCCCTGTTCCCTGTTCCCAGTTAAGCTGTTCCCTTTTGAGCAGAAATTTTGGATACAACTCAGATAGGATTGCTATAGATCATTTTAATTCGATTTACTATTCATCCGTTAAAAAAAACAACAATGTCAAATCTAATTAATGATTAAACTACAACCCAAAGTAAGCGTTGTGATCCCAACTTATAACTATGCTCACTTCATCCGAGAAACGATAGAAAGCGTCATCAACCAAAATTTTAAGGACTATGAAATCATTGTCATTGATGATGGCTCCACTGACAATACTCGTGAGATTTTGCAGCCTTACTTTGATCGTATTTACTACGTTTACCAAAATAATCAAGGCTTATCTGAAGCTAGAAATCATGGCATTCGGTTAGCGAAAGGGAAGTGGGTGATCTTCCTAGATGCAGATGATTTTTTTTTGCCCAATATATTAACAGAATTAGTCGGAGTTTTTGAAGCTCAACCTAGTCTGGGCCTTGTTATTTGTGGTTGGCACATGACTAACGAACAAGGCAAAATCATCTCTACTGTAGAATTGTGGAAGGGCTTGCCCAAACTAGACTTAGAAGCTTGGGTACAGTGGCGTCCTTTATTGCCCAGTGCCACATTGTTTCGCAAGGATTGGCTCGAACAGGTGGGGGGGTTTCAAACCGAGGCATTTCCGGCAGAAGATATTGATTGTGTTTTACGAATGGTGGTGCAGGGATGTCAGTCAGACTGGCTACGAAAAGCAGGGGTTTGTTATCGACAACACGGCAAAACTATTACTCAAAATACCCCAAGACAGGCGCAAGCCTTTGAACGATTATATGATCGTTTTTTTGCTAGAGCAGATTTACCGATCTCTGTTCGTCAACTGGAAAATAGCACTCGCTACAATAGTTTAATTTGGACAGCGTGGCGTCTGTACCACACAGGTCGTTTCGAGGAAATGGGGCAATATTTCCGTAAGTCACTGAATTATACCGTTAACACTCCAGCCTCAATTATTAGCAGTTGGATTGAATTTTTGGTCACGAACTGTTCTTCCTATGGCTATGAATTAGATGTTTACTCCCTAACTCAATCTCCCGTTTGGCAAGAACTGATGATTTATACTCTGAGTTGGAAAAAACCACGAGTGAGTATTATTATTCCTGCTTATAACGCAGGTCAATACATTCAGCAAAGTCTAGACAGTATTTTTAACCAAACTTATAGTGATTATGAAGTGATTGTGGTGGATGATGGTTCCACTGACAATACCTCTAAAGTCTTAGAATCCTACAGAGAACGTATTCGCTATGTGTATCAAGAGAATCAGGGGGTTTCTGAAGCTAGAAATCATGGACTTTATTTAGCACGGGGTGAGTTGATTGCTCTGTTGGATGCAGATGATTGGTTTTTACCTCATAAATTAGAAGAGCAAGTTGCTATTTTTGATACTCAGCCGTTTTTGGCAATTGTCAATAGTGGTTTTCGTATTATTAATGAGTATAATGAAGTCATTCGAGATGTGGAATGGTGGCATAGTATCTCTGAATTAACGGAGCAAACCTGGCTATTATATAAACCTGTATTGCCAAGTGCTATGATGTTTCGTCGGGAATGGTTGCAAAAGGTCGGAGGATTTGACTCTCGGCTTACCGCAGGAGAGGATATTGATATAGTTTTACGCATGGTAGCATTGGGATGTAAAGCGACTTGGCTACCTAAAGTTACAGCTTGCTATCGCATTCATCAAAGTAGTGCAACTCTCCGAAATACCCCAAAACAGGCAAGATGTACCGAAAAAATGTTGGACAATTTTTTTGCTCAATCTAATTTACCAGAATCAATGCGTGCATTAGAATGTCAGTCTCGCTACCAAACTTTAGTGTGGATTGCATGGCTACTTTACCACACCGGCTATCTTCCAGAAATGGCTGAATATTTACACAAGTCGTTGGATTACACATCGGACTCTTGGGCTAAAACAATTTCTGACTGGATTACCAGTTTCGCCAATAATACCAAAGGATTTGGCTATGATTTTGACTCTTACGCTCTAACCCAATCTCAAGAGTGGAAATGGATTTTATCAAAAATAGGAATTGAAACATAACAAGGAATTTCAACTTATTCTGGAAAAATATCAACGCTAAGTCGGTTTTCAATGATTAACTTAATAGTTAAATGGAGGAAGCAATAATGACAGAACCTCAAAAACCAGAACAACAATCTATGCACGAACTTATCCCTAATAATTTTCCCCAAGATGCTCTTAAAAAGTATCAAGAAGAAATTGCCCAACTTCAAGCTGAATCTAAAATTCTTAAAGAGAGTTTAGAGATGGAAAAAGTTAAACGTTACATCAATCAAATTCCTTGTTATGAAGTGAGGCAAGTTAACAGAATTCAGGCAGATAATTTTTCGGAAATTTTAGTTGGGTTTGGTTTATACACTCCTCAAGAGACAGAAGTGTGGGATGGGGGATTATTACCATTGAGAGGATGGGTGTTAGGAAAAAAATCCCCAGCTTTAACTGTCGAAGTCGAAGTTAACAACAACTTCCACTGTCAATCTCCTGTCAACCTTCTACGGAATCATGTAGTCAAGCAATATGAGGATTTACCCTATAGTAAGACTTGTGGCTTTGATTGTCTACTAAATCTGAAAACATTATCAGAGCAAGTGCAGTTAAAATTGATAGTAGTGTTGAGAGATGGAAAAAGAATAGATCTTTTTGAAATCCGATTGTATCAGCGCCATCTCTTCTCGCCCTATGAACCTGTAAAATCCTGTGAACTCAAAAATTTGGTAATTAATTATTTACAGGAACAAGCTAAACTGCGGCTAACGGATCAGAATAGTGTATTTGCAATGGAACACCATTTAGTATCTAAGGAAAAAAAAATAATGTACTGTTATATTAGTAAAAATGCTTGTTCAACTTTTAAGTCAGTTTTAGTAAAATATGAAAATATGGCAACTTTGGACAATCTAAATGTGCATGATCTACATAATAAATTTACATGGAGTTTAATGTCAAGTTATAGTGATTTATTGGATACAAGTTATTTTAAGTTTGTAATTATTAGAAATCCATTTTTACGGTTAGTTAGTGCTTATCTGGATAAATTAGTGAGGTCAGAATTTAATCAATATGAACCTTTTGCCCAAAATGTTATTAATATAGTTTATTCTGATGAATCAAACTCCCTTTCTTTTCAAGATTTTATTCAGTATTTATATGAAACAAAATCACAATTTTTGAATGAGCATTGGAGACCGCAAGTAGATTTTTTGCTGTTTAATCACTATGATATGTACCTTCAGATGGAAAATTTAAAGCAAGATATTCCTAAATTAGAGAAAGCTATAAATATAGAAGTTCCTAAAATCAACGTAGGTCAACATTCAACCCCATATTCAAAAATGAGTTTGGATGAACCTTGGACAATCAAGGGTAATCAACTCTGGCAAATCCTTAAGGATCAAAAAACCTTACCCCTTCCTGATGAAATGTATAATAATGAATTGATTGCTAAGGTTCGTGAGCGATATCAACAAGATATAGAGCTTTATGAGAATTTATTTGGAGTTTCCCCAGAAGCTCTAGCAATCCCAAATAGATTGTAATAATTTAAAACTTATATAAAACAGCCAGAAGTATTACCCCTGTTCCCTTTTGAGCAGAAATTTTGGATACAACTCAAATAGGATTGCTATATGTTAAGACCATCTACCTAGAATATTTCTTGATTTGATTATTTACTTGAGGGAACTGAAAAATATCAACATCAAAGTCAACTTAATAAATCTGTTGTTACAATTTTAACGAAATTTTAAACACTAAGCTAATGAGATTGAGTTATGATAGTTATAATCCCAACTTAGCTTTAAGGAAACCAACTTAGCAGATCTCATACTCATCTGGTTCTCGCTTGAGCGAATATGCGCTTCTACTAGGAAACATTCCTTTAATATATTCTTAGTAATTTGAGCAAAAATTAATAAAACCTTTACGTTTGAATTTATAACTAAGTTATGAAAAAAAAAGAAATTGAAATTATCACTCTACATCATTTATGTTGTGCTGGTGGAACCATTATTAGTAAATGCCTTGCTGCAATGCCTAATGTAGTTTTTTTAAGTGAAATACACCCTCTACATTATGAAAGTTTTGCTTTTGATCCGATTGGGCAACTATTGAAATATGATTTTTTTTCTCAACAACAAGCTTTGGATTTTTTCTCAAATCAAATCAATGATATACTGCAAGTTTGCCAGCAAAATAGTAAAAAGCTGATTATTAGGGATCACAGTTATATAGATTTTATTAGTAGCCAAAGAAAGTATTCTCTCTTAAAGAGAGTATTGTCAAAAAGGTTTAAAATTAAAACTGTAGCAACACTGAGAAATCCAATTGATTGCTGGTTGGGAATGACTGAAAGGGACTGGCATAAACCAGTTGGTACATTTGAAGAATATTGTTCTAGATATATTTCTTTCGTGGACGAATTCTCAGATAGTTATATAGACAAATATGAGAACTTTGTAGAGTTACCTGATACTTTTATAAAAAATATATGCGCTTATTGCAATTTAGAATATGATCCTAATTACAAAAATAAGATAGCTAATATTACACTGACGGGCGATAGTGGGCGTAAATCTAATGTAATTGTTGCTAGACCACGCCGAGTGTATGATAGTCAAATGAATCAGGAGTTTTGTAACTCAAAAAACTTTAAAATTATTCAAGAAAAAGTGGGTTATAACAATATAGATGATACTGATATCAAAAGCATAAACTTAGCACTTGATAAGCCATCTCAACACATTTCATTTTTATATAGAGGTTCAAACTTAAATCAGTTAATCAATCTATTGTTACAATTTGAACGAGGTTTAAACGCTATCTTAATGAAATTTAATAATGATATGAGTTATCATCCTATTGATGAAGTTGAAGTTTGTGGAGAACCTGTTGCCACTTTAGAGAATCTCCTGAACAGTTTTGTTAATCTGAATCAGCATCTTGATCAAAAAATTGTTTTTCACTTGATCAATCTATTGTTACAATTTGAACGAGATTTAAACACTATCCTCATAAAATTTAATGATAATATTAGTTACCATCCTAACGTAGCTTTAAGGAAACCAACTCAGCAAAGCTCACACTCATCTCATTGTAATCAATTGCAATCAGCAGTCAATGGTATTAAAGACGGAAAATTTAGCTTTCACACAAAACTAGAAGTCAATCCTTGGTGGCAAGTAGATTTAGAAGGTATTTACTTACTCACGGAAGTACAAGTTTACAATCGAATAGATACCTGTGCTGATCGTGCTCGTACTCTGAGAATTTTGCTCTCGTCCGATGGTAAAAACTGGAACTTAGTATATACTAACGAGNTTATGGGAAGTTCATCATAAGTTAGGCGATGTCCTCTGGCAACAAGGAGAAGTGGAAGCCGCCGTTGAAGCTTATCAACAAGCCACAGGGTTATTGTTTTATTCCCTGTCTATAGATTACTATATATAATTGACTATGATTATTGAGCAGCGACCTAAAAATTTTGTTAAAAGTCCCAAAGTTGTACCTCCTATGGCTAAAAGTCGTCGTCGATCTGTTTCTCCGGCTGAACCTGCTTATCGTCTAGCTAAAGTATTAGTTGAACAGGAAAAATGGGAGGATGCGATCGCTGCTTATCAGCAAGTATTAACTATTGCGCCGACTTGGGTTGAGGTACAACGAGAGTTAGGAGATTTGTTACTAAAGTTGGAACAGTGGGAAGAAGCTGTTAAGGTATATGAAACAGCCATCACGCTTCAGTCGGATATAGCTCAGGTTCATCATAATTTAGGCGATGCTTTGCTAAAGTTGCAACGTTGGGATGAGGCGGTTGTAGCTTATCAAAAAGCGATTGAATTGAATCCTGATTTTTCTTGGTCTTATAATAATTTAGGGGATGCGTTACGGACGTTAGAACGTTGGGATGAGGCGGCTGAGGAGTATCAGAAGGCAATCAATTTGAATGGTAATTTTGCGTTATCTTATCATAATTTAGGGGATATTTTAGTTAAAAAAGAAAAGTTAGAAGCAGCGATCGCAGCTTATCAAAAAGCGATTGAGTTAGATCCAAATTTTGTTTGGTCATCTTATAATTTAGGCGATGTTTTAGCTCAAAAAGAGGAGTGGGAAAGTGCGATCGCAGCTTATCGGTCTGCTGTTAAACTCGATCCCAATTTGCCACAATTCCATGAAAAGTTAGGCGATGCTCTACGACATCAGATTCAGAGATATTCGGAAGAAGTTTCTGAAGTTTATCACAGAGCAGTTGAACAGAATCCTACGGATTTACAGGCTTATTATAAGGCATTAGAAGTTAACCCCAAAGATGCTGAAATGTCTTTGAAGTTAGCTAATACTTTAAAAAATCAGGGCAAAGTAGAACAGGCTATTACTTTTTATAAAAGCACTTTACAAATTGAACCTAATAATCCTGAAATTCAAGCGGTAGCTGGACACCAATTGGGGGATGTTTTGCGGAAGTTAGGAAAGGATAAGGGTGTTGGGGTTTACCGGACTGTAATCCCTCAGAATATCGTATTATTCACACCCTATTATAAAGCCAAGCAGCCCGAAAGACAGGATGAATTGATTTATTGCCTGAAGAAAAATATAGAGTGTCCTGAAATTGAAAAAATTGTCTTACTGATTGATGATGGTTATCAACCAGAACTAGAAAATTCTAAGATTGAAATTATCAGGCTGTCTTCTCGGGTGACTTATCTGGATTGGGTAAAATTAACACAGGCAAGATTTACTGATAATATATCAGTTTTGGCAAACACTGATATTTACTTAGATCAATCTATTTCATGGCTTAGAGACATATTTTCTACTAACCCTAATGCTTTTATTGCCCTCAGCCGTCATGAACAAAAAGGTTCAGAACAAACTTTGCATAAAAATCCCCATCAATCTCAGGATGTTTGGGCGGTTTGTGGAGACTATAAGTTTACTGAATCTTTGAAAAAATCTTTGTCAGTTCCTTTGGGATTGCCTCGGTGTGATAATAAAATTGCCTACTTGTTTTCAGTTCATGGTGCTAAGGTATATAATCCATGTAATTACATCAAAATAGTTCACGTTCACGAAACACAGTTAAGGTCTTACGATAAGTACGGTGATACTACGATTTTAGGTAGCACAGCATGGGTTTATCCCAGTGAAAATCTGAATCAGCCGTCCAAGTTACAGATGAATGTATGGACTTTAAACCCAGATGAAGTAGAAAACATCCAAATCAATGATAGTTTGATTCTTTGGCGGGAACAGCGAAAAGAGAAAGCTTTAGAGTCTTGGGAAACTGCATTAGACTCAGAAATAGTCAAGGCGATGCTGGAAAAATCTCAGGAAAAAATTAGGCAGTTTCATAATAAACATTTAGGTCAGCGCTGTGTCATTATTGGCAATGGCCCTAGTTTAAACGAAATGGATTTATCATTTCTGAAGCATGAAATTTGTTTTGCAACCAATAAGATTTATTTAGGGTTTGAACGTTGGGAGTTTTTACCCACTTATTATGTAGCCGTTAATCCCTTTGTAATTGAACAAAGTGTTGATGAAATTCGCGAGATCCCTTGTCCTAAGTTTATTGGGAATCGGGGGATTACCTATTTTTCTCCTACGGATGATATGATGTTTATCAAAACTTTCCCCTCTCCAGGGGAACTCTTTAGTAAGCATCCTGATGTCGGTTTAACTGAAGGCTCTACAGTCACTTATGTGGCGATGCAGTTAGCTTATTATATGGGGTTTAATGAGGTAATTTTGATAGGAGTCGATCATCATTTTGTGACCCAGGGAACTCCAGGCCAAGCGATCATTTCTGATGGGGATGATCCCAATCATTTTGATCCTGATTATTTCGGTAAAGGATTAACATGGCAGTTACCTGATTTGGAAAATTCGGAAAAAAGTTATCAGGTTGCCAAGCAGGTATTTGAGGAAAGTGGTCGGAGGATTATTGATGCCACAGTTAAGGGTCGTTGTCAAGTTTTTCCTAAGCAGGATTATAAGGAAATATTTAAAGAATTTTATCCAAAGATAGATAGCAGTTCTTTTATCAACTTGGGGAATGTTTTATTCAACCAAAACAAATTTGACAAAGCCATCTATGCCTATGAGAAAGGTATTAAAATAGACCCTAAACAACCCAGTCAGGTTTATGAAAATTTAGGTGAGTGTTTAGCACGTCAAAATCAACGTTATCCTCGTCTTTTATTGATTGACTGGATTAAAACTGGCTCCATGTCAGCCACCGGTCAAATTAAGGAAAAATTACTGGCTGAATATCCTGCCGACAATTGGTTACAGCTATACGTTCGGGACAACAAAGAGTTTAAGTTATTTTCAAAAGGCAAGGAATCGTTAGAGGAATTAACTTTTTCAGATCGAGATAGTTTGGTTAGAGAATGCAAAAATTTTAATCCTAGTATAATTTATTATCGTCCCGTTTCAGATAATCTTGAATTTTATGATTTAGCCTGTGAAATTATTACTGATTTGAAAGTACCATTAGTTACTCATGTTATGGATGATTGGATGGGTAGATTATCTCAGCAGAATTCAGAGCTTTATACAGAATTAAACAAATCTTTTCATGCTCTTTTAAAAAACTCTGCGATACGCCTGAGTATTGGTGAAAAGATGTCAGAAGCTTTTGAAGAGCGCTATGGTTTAGATTTCGTTCCAATCGCCAATTGCATTGATGTTAATGATTGGTTAAATTCTGAAAATAATTCAAAAACAGAGTTAGAGCAAGATGAGAGAAAAACTTTTAAAGTTCGCTATGTTGGTGGTTTATCTGATGAAATGAATTTTTATAGCATATCCGATTTGGTTGAGGTGGTTGAGAAATTAGCCGATACTTTACCTGTTAAATTAGAGATATACACGATGAAACATTGGCAAGAAAAAGCCATTAAAGCTTTTGCAAAATTTACAGCCACAACTATTTATGAAGCAAACTTATCACAAGAAGATTATTATCAATTGCTCAAAAGTGCTGATGCTTTAATTGTTGCTTATAATTTTGATTTCAATAGCATTGTTTATACAAAGTATTCGATAGCAAATAAATTACCTGAATGTTTGGCCTCGGGAGTTCCCACTATAGTTTATGGACCTTTAGAAGTAGCAACAGTTGAGTATGCCGCTCAGACTAACTGTGTTCAATTAGTAACTGAGCGAAATCAAGTTCAGTTAATGGATGCAATAAGGCAATTAATTAACAATTATGATTTTGGCAAAGAACTCAGTAAATGTGCTCAGAAATTTTCTTTTGAACATCATAATGGATCAAAAATTCGACAGAAATTTTATAAAGTTTTGAGCCAAGCATCTTTAACTTATAGCTATTTAGAAATAACAAAAAGACCAAGAAAGTTCCCCAAGCAAGTGTCAAATAAATCAACTAAAAAATCTTCATCTTCTTTCAAGACTCACTTAGATGCAGGTATCAAACTAGAGCGAGAAGGAAATTTGACAAAAGCACTTGAGGAGTTTTTGAAGGCAGCAAAATTAAGTACAAGTCATCCAGAAATATATCATCGAATCGGTGAAGTTTATTTGCAGCAAAAAAAATATAAAGAAGCTTTATCTTCCTATCAAAAAGCATTAGAAATCAGTCCGAAACATTATTGGTCTTGGAGAGGTTTAGGCGACATTTATCTTGAACAAAGTAACTTACCTAAAGCAATAGATTCTTATCATCACTGTGTCGAAATAGAACCTAACTACTTTTATGGGCATCAAAGATTAGGCCAAATATATCAACAAAATCAATTATTTAAAGAAGCAGTTGACTGTTATAAAAAAGCACTGGAAATAAAGCCCGACTCATCTGAAATACAGCAAAGATTAAAGTTTTGTCTTCAGAAGAGTTTTGAGATCTGAAAATACTATAGTTCAGTTCAGTCTTTCTACAAATACGCTTTTATCATCGGCGTTTCCGTCATCTATTTTAAAAAAAAATGGCACATCTCCGTCTCCACTTCCCACCATATCTATTATAAATTGTTTCAGATCTGGTCTTTTATCTCTTGAGTATCCATGCACTATTTTTATCGCTTTCATTTCTTCTTCTTCCTGATTTCCTTATTTACGATTTCCATCGCTTCTAGGGGGGTTTCATCTTTTTATTTTTTCAACTACTTCAGTTATTATCCTACATTAAAAATAGCCTGAATCATTATATGGCAATCATTTGGGCATTTATTTATTACAATTTATTGGGAAATTCAATTGGCTTAAATATCTGCGGAATGTGGGTTATAATATTTTTCCCATTCTATCAAACTTCGCATATTCCACATCATAATCGGTCAAAAGCTGACTAAAAAACCAAACCATCCCCCAGCTCTGAGGGGGTCAAGACTTTTTGCTCCAAACTCTCGGCAGACAGTCCCTAAACCTTTACTAGAAAAGTGTGTCACGTGAACATGGGGGTACTCAAAGATATGTCCTTTACTTAAGTTGTCAGTGATTAAGAATTTCCACCAATCACGATTTAAAAATGGCACCGATATATATAAATAACACTTATTCTCTTTTGCTACATTCACTAAATCTTTTATAAGTAGCCTAGGGTAGTGAATATGCTCTAGAACGCTAATACAGGTTATAAGACCACATTGAGGTGAATTGCTCCTCTCCCAATAGGTTCCTACTAGCTTTAAATTGTACTTTGTAGAACCATAGATACAGGAATCCTCATCAATATCAAAGCCGATACCTTCAAGCCCTATTTGCTTTGCTGCTAATAATAATGAACCGATGCCACAACCTATATCAATTATAGGACCATCGATAGATGTTTTTTGTTGGATCTTAGTTAAGAGATCCGTTGCCCATTCTAAGTTTCGATCAAGAACAGACTTATGCCATTCCAGTTGAGAAGATACTTTGTTTGGTAATGAGAAAGGGCTGAAAAAAGACTCGCATTCCATGCAATAAAAAAGATCGACTATCTTGTTTTGCTTAGTAGGTAATTCCTTTACAAAGGATACATAGGATGAATTGCAAACAACACACTTTTCGGGCATAGAAATCTTGCTAGCTGACTCAGAGGAATTAAATTGTCTTTGCGATAAGGATTTGTCGTTAACTGTAACTCGTTCCATTAAAAACCTCCTTATAACTTTTCTTGATAAAAACGTGGCATCGGCTACCTAGAGTGGCATCAATTATTTGACGTTTATTAAGCCAGAACTTAGCAAGAGCTATTTTATAATATTTTTCGCATTCTGTCAAACTTGGCATATTCCACTTTGTTCCTGTACTACAATAATTAGAGCTAAAGTGATCGAGATCGGGTTCTAAATAAATCACTTCTTGTCCTGGAATTCCTGTTTTGCAATAGCTATGATCTACCCCAATCAAAATAACAGTATCAAAACCCATATAATATGCTAACTGCATAGCAATGTAAGTTGTTGTTGATCCTTCTTGACACCCTTGTAATAAATCCACACTAAAATTCAACCCAGAATAAGGATGCGTCTTAATAAAAATCAAATTTTCTTGAGGTTGTAAATATTTAATTCCTCTATTGCTGATAAATTTAGTACAAGGAATCTTAGAGATTTCAATATAACTTTGTTTGATCAACAAGTCATTAACAGCGACATAGTATGTAGGGATAAAGTCAAATGTTTCAAATCCTAAATATATTCTATTTAAACCAAAAGAAATTTCATTTTTAAGAAAAGATAAATCCATGTTGTTCAAACTAGGGCCATTACCAATAATTACACAACGTTCACCTTTATGTTTATTCTTATACTTAAGAATTATTTGAGAGGAATCATTTAAAATAGATTCTTCTTTTTTTTGACACTCATCTTCACTAATGCCATTAAATAATGAAACGAGTGTGTATTTTGTATGACTCCTAAGTTCATTTTCTAGTTTTGCACGCCTGAAAATCTCAAGTTTTCCTCCTACCGTACAGTTGACTATTTCTCTGGAATTATCTTCATAAGCTTCCTTAGCAAGACGATAGCTTGCTTCCATATTATCAACATCGGCTGCTTGCCATTTTTTTCCCTTAAAATAATTTGGATCGAAGTGATTTTTGTCGTCATCTTTCTGGTCGATTACATCACCTTCTACAAGATTAGAGGCTTGTTTGTAGCTATGATCGAAGCCGATTAAAAGAATCTTTTTATAACCTAAAGTATAAGCCAACTGTAAGTTAAAAAAACTTACAGTTGAACGCCAAGATATCCATTCTATTGCATCTTTACTAAATTCTGGTCTGAGATTTGCATTTAAAAATAAGGTATTTTCACTCCTGTTTAAGCAGTAGCTTAACCAGAAAGGAAAAACCTTAATTACATTTTTCAGGGAATTTATTTCATAACAGGCTTGTTCTGCAACAAAGTGATTTACTATAGTTAAATAACGAGCATACTTAAGCAATTTTTGATTATAGTAAGCATAATTAGAAATTATTACATCTTGATCATCTAACAAATCCAAATTGATTTCTTGTAAACTCGGCCCGTTGCCAACAACTACACAAGTATCTCGCTTGCGTTGACGTGATAAAACCTCTAAAAACTGTGTACTTTTAGAGAACTCTTTTTCAATTGCTTTAATAGAAAAAAGCCAATCGAAATTATTGCTAACTTGGTAACGCCAAAAATAGTCTTCATTTTCATTAACAGTTAACCATGTATCCCATGCTATTCCTTTTGCTTTTTTCACAGGCATAGTTCTGGTATGCAAATTCTTTAAATAACTATAATTAGAAACGGGTTGAACAATAGGCTTATCAAAAACATTAAGCCGTTTCATTTCTTCATAAGTTTCTTTCCAAGGTTGCTTATTCCGATTTTCAAAAATAATCTTATAAGAAGAATAACAACCATTATAATCATTTAAAATTTGAGCTTTTACCTTGTCAACAAGATGCTTGGTTTGCCCTAAATCTTGACCGGCGTTAATAATACCATCAGTACCATTCACTAAAAACTCTGCGTATCGTTGCGCCCAACGACTATGAACATAGCCAAAATGATGCCACACGGTTTTTAAGTGTTCTATTAAACTAGGGCCTCGTTGACCAGCAGTTTTCATTCCCGGCCACCAACGATGTTCTGATAACAAACAATCTAAATAAGCCCATTTAAATCCTGCTTGATGAATGCGAACCCAATACTCATAATCCATTGTGTAGTTGTAAATATCGCTGGGACCACCAACCCCTTCAAAAACCCTTCTATGTATAAAAACAGATGGTTGAATGATACCTACCTGATAGTGAAGAGTATCAAGGAGTTTTTCAACATTAGGATTGACAAATGCTTTTTTGATAAATTCTCCTTTCTCATCTATGAATTGAGATTTGCCATAGACAACATCTGGTCGATCTGGTTGGTTGAATCTATCCATCACTAACTGTAATATGGAGTCACTTGGATAGCGATCATCTGAATTTAACCATCCCAATACATCTCCAGATGCCATAGCAAAGCCTTTGCAAATAGCATCAGACTGACCTTTATCCGGCTCGGCAACTAGGGTGACACTCTTAGCCTGCGCGGCAATTTCTCGACTACCATCACTGCTACCAGGATCTAAAACTATGTGTTCTAGAGGTTTGAATGTTTGAATAGCTACAGTATTTAAACATTCTGGTAAAAATCGAGCTTGATTAAAGCTCGGAGTAATGATTGAAATAGTTTTAGCATTCATAATTATTGCTTAATAAGTTCTGGTTTAAAACTACGACAAAGTGTGGTTGCAAACTGCGAAACATAAGGTGCTTTATCGATTGGGTCATTATTTGATATGCCGTTATATATTAGATGGCGAACTTTAGGATTTTCAATGAAAGTTGTGTACTTTCCTTCAAATTCCCACCGATCATAATATGGTAATGGTACATAAAATCCTGCTTTTTTATTATAAATATGCTAAGATTTAGCTTTGGTACTTCTGGGATAAATATCGATAGAATGAGCGGAACAACCTCCTGGAAGCAATATACGCTTAATTTCATTAACTACAGTTGGTATAACTTCATCACTGATATGCTCTATAACAGAAATACTAAAAACTAGATCAAAATATTCATCGGGTAAGTTAGAGTGATGCGATCCGAGTAAACCGTCAATAAAAGTCGCACCATATTTTTTTCTTTCTTCAACAGCATTATAAAACCGCTTATCGTCTTTTCCTATGCCCAGATAATTGTTTGATTTATCTATATACCAGTAGTCAACTCCTATACTTTTCATTTCTTTAGCAAAAAATGTGTCATATCCACATCCAACTTCTAATACTTTCTTTGCACGATTAGACTTGATTGTATCGAATATCCAAAGAGTCCCATATTCCTTAAGAGACCAATCTCTAGGATAATCGAAATGAAAATTTGGATATTGTTGTCTTAATCTTAAATAATCTTCGTAGTATCCTAAGTGATACATGATATGGATACCTTATGTTTTGATTGTTTTAAAAAATAAAAAATTGAAGCTTGATTATGTTATTAATCATTTGTTAATTTCCTCCTATTGGTTAAATTGACGTAAGGCGATATTCATGGGTAGTTGTAGCTATCCTCCTGATCGCACAGATTGATCTAATTTATGTAAATGTCTAGCTAAGAGGATAATATAGCGCAATACCACATTTACCACTTCTGCTCTGTAAACCTCTGCGATTCAACTAAGCATACAACATTTGAGTTCCTATCGCAACGGGCAAAACTGCATTAACCCGGGTCATATACAAGCCAACTCAATTACTAGAGAACGTCCACCAAAAGTACACCTTAATTCTGTAAAAGCTAAGGCTGCTTTATTTGCTTTTCCGACTTCATTAATCTTTGCAGATAAATAAGTTTGAATCAGACTATGTTCTCCCTGTGGTATTGGTTTTTGTTCTATTTTTCCATTAATATATTCACTAGAAGGTTTAGTTTCAGGAAATTCTAAAAAATCCTCTAAGGTGATTTTTGTTTGAATTTGATTAACCGCAACCATTTTTTACCTCCTAACAACGTTTGGTTAGTCTAGTGCTTTATTTTTACTCTGTACTTAACCGACAGGTTGCCCCCCCATCCACAACTAACCCTTGACCTGTCATAAACGAAGAGCGACTGTGATCGGCCAGAAAATAAATCGCTTGAGCAATTTCTTGAGGCTGACCCACACGGCCCATAACGTGCTTAGACCCCAACTGTTCCACCAGATCTAGCATATTATCTCCTTGTAAATGCCCCCGACTCAACCCCGAATGCAGCATGGGTGTATCTACTGCACCCGGAAGCACGGCATTGACTCGAATATGATTAGAGGCTAACTCAATTGCTAAGGCTCTCGTTAACGCTAACATCGCCCCTTTACTAGCCGCATAAGCCGCTATATTCCCAGAAGTAGCGATCGCATGAACCGAACTCACATTCACAATAGCTCCTCCCTGAGATTTCATCAAAGGATAAAGCTGACGTACCCCCAAATAAACGGAGCGGACATTGACCGCCATCACCCGATCCCATTCCTTTGGTGTTGTTTCCACCAAAGGTTTACAAACTTGGAGCGCAGCATTATTCACCAAAGCATCAACCCGACCCAACTCCGGTGTCAACTTCTGGGCTATCTCCTCCCAAGCCAACACATCAGCCACATCAGCTTGAAAAAACCTATCTATTTCCACCGCAGAATCAGCCATACTGCCTTGATCGACACCGACCACATACCACCCTTCTCTGTGAAACAACTGGGCAGTCGCCTTACCAATACCGCCTAAAACTCCTGTAATTAAAACTACTAATTTAGTCATTACGTTTTTAAAATACTTGCCTCTTCTAACTCATACCCCACGATAA